>JAVCCG010000052.1 GCA_030765605.1 Candidatus Alcyoniella australis | reverse complement strand
GATCAGCCAGACCATGCGCGAGCTCGACCCGCTGTCCCAGGTCGTGCCGTACATGCTGCCGGCAAGCACTGACGCGCGTTTCCTGATCGAGCGCGGGATTCCGATCTACGGCTTCGCGCCGGTCATGCCGCGCAAGCAGGTCACCGACCTGACCTCGCGCGCCCACGGAATCGACGAACGGATCAGCCTGGATGACATTGAACTGGCGGCAAATTTCGCGCGCCGGATCGTCGAGCTGCTCTGCTGTTGAACACGGGGGCGACGATGTCCACCGCTAATAAGCGCTTTACCCTGATTCAGCGCATGCTGCTGACTGCGTTTCGCCGGTTGCTCAACCTTGCCTCACGCCTGCTGGCGCCGCGCAAGTTCCTCAGGCTCTTGCTGCAGATCGACAACGAGCTGTACCGGCGCATCGGCAGCACCGCAGTCGTTGCCTACGATGGCCTGCATCCCAAGCACAAGCACATCAGGTATCACGACTTCTTTGTCGAACGGATCGATGAGGGGCAGACGGTCCTCGACGTGGGCTGCGGCAACGGCAAGCTGGCGTTCGAAATCGCCCAGCGCGCCAAAGCCACGGTAATCGCCATTGATATCTCGCAAAGGAACATCGATCTTGCGCGGTCGCGATATGCACACCAACGGGTGCGATACGTGCTCGCCGATGCCTTGAGCTATCGGCCCGACGCGACCGTGGACGTCGTGGTGCTCTCCAATGTTCTGGAACACATCGAGCAGCGCGTGGAACTGCTCAAACGGCTGCACGAGATCACGGGAACCCGTTGCTTCCTGCTGCGCGTGCCGCTGTACGAGCGCGAGTGGATGGTGCCGGTCAAGCACGAGCTGGGCCTGGAATGGCGCCTGGACCTGACGCACTTCACCGAATACACCGTCTCGAGCTTCGAGCAGGAGCTTGCGGCCGCTGGCCTTACTATCGTCGAGTCTCAGGTGCGCTGGGGCGAAATCTGGGCCAGCTGCCGCGCGAGCGACTAGAAATTGTTCGAATCACTCAATGCAGCAACCGTGAATCTGATTAACGAGGAGCTTGAATGGACGTAGTCCTAATACAGCCCCCGCTATACAAACGACGTCCCAATAAGCGTTCACAGCCACAGCTTGGCCTGGGATCGATCGCCTCGTATTTGGCTGCCGAGGGACTTGACGTTCACGTGATCGACGGCCAGATAAAGGATCGGACGATGGCCCAGATCATGCGCGAGACCGAGGATCTCAAACCTTGGGCCGTGGGTTTGACCACCACTACCGAAGATCGCTTCAACGCCATCGAACTGATTCAAACCTTGAAGGCTCGGCTCGGAAACGCGCTGCTCTTTTCCGGCGGACCCCATTTCAGCTACAGCGCCGTGGACGCACTGGAGAACATCTCCAGTCTGGATCTGGTTGTTGTCGGTGAGGGGGAATTGACGACCCTCGAGGCCCTGCACAGATTCCGCGAGCATCAAGATCCACACGGCTTCGCGGGAATTGACGGCTGTGCGTTCCGTGATCGATCCAAAGCGGTGATCAGTAATCCGCCGCGCGGATTGGTCGAAGATCTCGACGGATTGCCTGACATCGATTGGGGTCTGTTCGAGATGGATCAATATCAGGGAACATTGTCAGTAGAAGAAAAAACTAGGGCCGTGGGAGTGATCAGTACTCGCGGCTGTCCTTACCGCTGCGTGTTCTGCTCCAATTCCCTCAACCGACGGCTGCGTCATCGTAGCGTCGGACGCTTCGTCGACGAAATCGAACGCCTGCAACGCGACTATGGTTTCCCTGGATTGAACTTTCAGGACGATTCCTTCACAGCCCATACCGAACACGTTCGAGCGATCTGCGAGGAGATTTTGAGACGCGAGCTTAGTATCCGCTGGTATTGCAGCCTACGGATCAACAACATCAGCTACGAGACGTTGTCTCTTATGAAACGCGCGGGTTGCGTCGCCCTGGGATACGGCATTGAAAGCGGCTCGGATCGCATTTTGAAGATCATCCGCAAGGGAATCACCACCGAGCAGATCCGTAGCGCAATAAAAATCACCAAGCGACTCGAATTTGAGCACGTGAGCCTGTTTCTGATGAACAGCCTGCCTGGCCTGACCAAGGAGGACATGCTGAAATCTTCGCTGTTCATCAACGAGATCGAATCGATCTTAAGAGGAACAGTGGTAAACAAGCTCTCCCTGGGCGTCAGCACGCTGGTCTATCCCGGAACGGAATTGGAAGTCATCGCCAAGGAAAACGGCAATGTCCTTCCCCCTGGATTTAGCTGGAACACCTATTACGAGACTGATCGGGGCGATATTTTCAATAGCAATCGCCATGTTCCTCACTTTGAAAATCGCGAGTTCGATCTAGGTGCGATCAAACGCTATTCAGTCGTGTTGCGCCGCAAATTAATTGTAAGACGGTTTTTCGAACTTGTCGGACAACTACGGAGTCCCGTGGATTTGATCCGCCTCATCCGGCGGGTTCTCGTTACCCTCCCTGCCTACCTGAAAAGAAATTAATCCGGCCCATCGCAGGTGCTTTAAATGTGGCGGATAGTAGTGTCAACTCCCGTTCGAATACTTGCCGCTCGCCTGAGGTTTGAGTAAACTGCCCATCGTCCAACCATTGTAATTATTGTCTCGGAGCACCCATGGCGCACAGGATCGAAGTCGCACTCCTTGAACAGATGGACGACGCGGTCGGCCGCAAGATCGGACGGCGGATCATCGAGGATCTGGGCCTGAGCATCGAGGGTGTGCGCACGATCCAGGTCTACACCGTCGACAAACAACTCAGCGCCGAACAGCTCGAGGCCTGCGCCTCAGGACCGCTGTGCGATCCGATCATCCAGACCTACGCG
>JAVCCG010000051.1 GCA_030765605.1 Candidatus Alcyoniella australis | reverse complement strand
GGCCGGATCTGGGTCTCGTCCGAACCCGGCGTGGGATCGACATTCTACTTTACGCTGCCCATCAAGCCGACCGAGGCCGAAGGGGTGGATCAGGGGAATATAAATTGAGCACCAGGATTTTATACATAGAAGACAACCTCTCCAATCGAATGCTCGTGCGCCGACTACTGGAGTCCTCGGGCTACGAGATGCTCGATGCCATCGACGGCCTCAGCGGCATCAAGGCCGCCCAGGCCGAGCTGCCCGACCTGATTTTGATGGACATCAACATCCCGGGGATGAACGGCTACGAGGCGACGACCCGGCTTAAGAACACCGAGACGACCAAGCACATCCCGATCGTGGCCGTGACCGCCAACGTGATGCGCGGCGACCGCGAGAAAAGCCTGATCGCCGGCTGCGACGGCTACCTGCAAAAGCCGATCGACCCGGAGAACTTCATCACCCAAGTCGAGTCGTACCTCGGCGGCAAACGCGAGACAGTCGAGGCCAAGCAGGAGAGCCGCTACCTCAAGGAGTACTCGCGTAAGCTCGTCGAGCGACTCGAGGTCAAAATTCTCGAGCTCGAGGATAAGAACGATCGGCTGATCGAAACCCAGCGCCAGATGGAGGAGATCTACGTCGAAATCATCGGCAGCATGACCAAGGTGATGGAGGCCAAGCACAACTACACGGCCGGCCACACAGAACGCGTGACCAACTACTGCATATTGATCGGCAAGGAACTCAACCTCTCCAGCGATGAGATCAAGACTCTGCGGCGCGCAGCGCGGCTGCACGACATCGGCAAGCTGGTGGTCGACCTGCCGACCATCGACAAGCCGGGCAAGCTCGCCGACGACGAGTGGCTGGTAATGAAGCGCCATTCGAGCGTGGGCGCCGAAATTCTCCGCCCGCTGAAGTTCCTCTCGCACGAGGTCGAACTGATCTGCGATCACCACGAGCGGCTCGACGGCTCGGGCTACCCCGCGGGAAAGCGCGGAGACGAGATCGGCCTGCTCACCGGCGTGCTCTCCGTGGCCGACGTGTTCGACGCGCTGACCACCTACCGGCCCTACCACGATCCGATGACGCCCGAAAGCGCGGCTCAATACCTGTTGAGCATGCGCGGCAAACACTTCATCCCCGAGGTGGTCGACGCGCTGGTGCGCGTGCTCAAGCGCGAGCAGGAGGCGCAGAGCGCTAGCCCGGATTATCCATGAGGGTTCGTCAGCGAGGCGTGCAAAGCGCCGTAAATACAAGGAAGACGGGGCGATCATCCGCAGGCGTACCCGCTGTGGTACGTCGAGGACGGATCGTCCCGGATGACGCAGTAGTTGCGGATGAATTGTGCGCCGCAGTAGAAGCCTTATGAATAATCCGGGCTTGACCAAAGCCCTGATCGCAATGAGCGGCGGTGTTGACTCCGCGGTCGCCGCGGCATTGCTCGCATCCCAGGGAATCGAGGTCGTCGGACTTACGCTGTTGCTGTTCGATCCGGGTGCCGAGCAGTGCGCCCGGGCTGCGGCCGAGCAGGCGCGGCTGCTGGGCATGGCCCACGAGACCTACGATGCGCGCTCGCTGTTTCGCGAGCAGGTGCGTATGCCATTCGCCGAGGCCTACATCGCGGGCCGTACGCCCAACCCCTGCGTGTGGTGCAATCCACGAGTCAAATTCGCGGCGCTGATCCAGCGCGCGGACGAGCTGGGCATTAATTTGATCGCCACCGGGCACTACGCGCGGATCGACAGCGCCGGACGGCTGCTGCGCGCAGTGGACCCGGACAAGGACCAATCGTACTTCCTCTACGCCGTCGACCCGGACTGGCTGCCCAGGCTGCGGCTGCCGTTGGGCGCGATGAGCAAGGTCGAGGTACGCGCCCTTGCCGCGCAATTCGGCGTGGATCGTTTGGCGCGGCCCGAGAGCCAGGAGATCTGCTTTGCCCAAGGCGATCCGTATCATCGGCAGGTGCTCAACGCTGAAGAAGCGCGACCGGGTCTGATTAAAAATTCGCAGGGCACGGTGCTGGGCGAACATCGCGGCGTACACCTGTTCACCGTGGGTCAACGCCGCGGCATCGGCGTGGCCGCCGACCAACCGCTGTACGTAATCCAGATCCGGCCCCAGAGCGCCGAAGTGCTTGTCGGGCCGCGCGAGGAACTCGACTGCCGCGGTCTGCGCACGGATCAACCGCGAATGCTGCGCGAGGTCGAACCCGGCGCGCAGGCCCTGGTCAAGCTGCGCTCGCGCCACAACGGGACTGCGGCGCGCATCTTCCCTGACGAGCGCGGCTGCGAGGTGCGCTTTGACGAGCCGACCCAGGGCGTGGCCCCGGGCCAGGCCGCGGTGTTCTACGATCCCAGCGGCGAGATCGTGCTCGGCGGCGGCACGATCGTCGAATCGATCCGTTGAACGTGCGCGTATTGCTGGCCACCATCGGCTGTAAGGTCAATCAGGCTGACTCCGAGGCGATCAAGGCGCTGCTAATCAGCCTGGGCGCAAGCGTAGACGGTGATTGGCAGCGGACCCCGGATGCGGTGGTAATCAACTCCTGCGCGGTCACGGGCCACGCGGAGCGGGACTGCCGCAAGCTGGTTCGTCGCGCCAGGCGGCGCTTTCCCGCGGCGCGCGTGGCCTTGGTCGGCTGCGTGCCGCAGGTCAACCCGAAGATCGTCCACGAGCTTCCCGAGGCCGACGCTTTATTCAGCACCACACAGAAGGTCGAGCTGGTGCACTGGCTGACCGGACTCAAGCCACGGCAGCTCGACGAGACCGCCGCTCCCCTGCAGCCTCTGCCCCGGCCGCTGCTGCCCAGCCGCACTCGCCCCTCGCTGGTGGTGCAGCTCGGTTGCGACAACCGCTGTTCCTACTGCGTGGTGCCCTATGCGCGCGGGGTCGAGCGCAGCCTGCCGCCGGACGACGTGCAGGCCGAGCTGACGCAGCTTGCGCAACGCGGCGCGCCCGAGGTTGTGTTGGTCGGAATCCACCTGGGACGTTACGGCCGCGGACTGGACCCGCCGCTGGATCTCGCCGGTCTGCTGCAACGGCTGTTGGCTCTGGATTTGGGCGACGACCCGCCGCGGTTGCGACTCTCGAGCCTCGACCCGCACGAGATTGACGAGCATCTGGTCGAGCTGCTGGCCGATCCGCGGATCTGCCCCCACGTACATCTGGCGCTGCAAAGCGCAGACCCCGAGGTGCTGCAACAGATGCGGCGGCCCTACGGGCCGCAGGCAATCGAGGGCGCGCTGGAATTGCTGCGCCGGATTGTGCCGCTAACCGTGGGCGCGGACGTGCTGGTCGGATTTCCCGGCGAGAGCCAGGCCGCGTTCGAGCGCACCCTGAGCGCCTGCGCGCAGCTCGAGCTTTCGTATCTGCACGTGTTCCCGTTCTCGGCGCGGCCGGGGACCGCTGCCTACGAGCTGGAGCCGCTGCCGCCCGATGTAGTGCGTGAGCGCGCCGCGCGGATGCGCGAGCTGGGCGAACGGCTGCGGCAAAGCCATTTGGAATCGTCGGTCGGCCGCACGCTGGAGCTGGTGGTCGAGCGCCTGCTGCCCGACGGACGCGCCGCAGGCACCACCGAGCTTTATCATCCGGGGATCACCCAACAGGCGATGCAAGATCTGCGGGTCGGCGCGCGGCTGAAGTTGCGCGCAGTGGGAATTGAGGGGAGAGCCTTGGTGCTTACTCGGGCAGTGGCGGATTGACGTAAAACTGCATGGTGATCTCGTTGCTGACGTTGCCCGCGTTGTCGATCATGTAGGCCAGATACTGACCCTGGTCGGCCTCGATAACGGTCAATTCGAACTCCACCGAACCGTGGGTCCGGCCCTTGATCAGCGGATCGCTCTCAGGCACGACCGGACTCACAACGCCATCGTCATCCTTGTGGCGCACCACTATCAGCGCCTCGGACACGTCGCCGTCAAAGTCGTCGAACCCGAAGAAAAAGCTCACGGTCTCGCCGGACTCGGCCGGATTGGGCTCGATCTCGAAGGTCTCCTGATAGAGGTAGGGCGCCAGGCTGACGTCGTCCTGCTCATCGTCCGAGCTGGGGCAGCCGGCGGCCAAAATCAGTATGGTCGCAACGCAGAGCAGGGCAATGGGAATAGATCTCATCTGGATACCTCGGTTTAAGAGACGGCGGGATTCTATCCCAGGCCCCGGCTGCGGTAAAGCGAACACCAGGTCGCCTTCCTCTCGACACGACATCGGCTTAGAATCGGCGCGATGTCCCTATCGCTACGCTTACTCACCCTCTGGCGCCGGCTGCTGATTGCGGCCGGTCTGACGCTGGTAACCCTGGCGTTGACCTCGCGAATCGCGCACAAACCCGCCTGGGCCGCGGAGTACGCCCTGCCGTGGGCCATTGAATGGCTCGATTTCAACGCCATCGCCCTGCTCTACATCACCCCGGCGGTGCTGGTCGGCCTGGCGGCCCTGGCGCTGTTGCAGCTATTGATCGTACGCCGCACCGGCCGCGAGACCTCGCTGCAGGTCTGGGCCGATCTATCGCGAATTTGGACCTGGGCCGCGATCTACCCTCTGGGACTGGCGCTCGCGCTCAACGCAATCTACCTCGACCCGCTGACGAGCCTGCGCTTCTTGGCCGTGGGCGCGGGCTGGGCCCTGCTCAGCCACGCGGCCGCCGGATTGGGGCCGCGGCGCGCGTTGTACACCCTGCCCCTGCCGTTGATTGCCCTGGCCGCGATTTTGCCCCACGGTCGGGCCGCGCTGCCCGATGCGTTGCTGCTGGGCACGGCCTGGGGCGGATCCGCGCTGCTGCGTCGCCTGCATGTCAGCGCCGGGCTGCGGCTGGGCCTGCTGGTAGTGCTTTGCGCGGCCTGCGCGATCCTCGGCTTCCACCTTGCGCACGACCGGCCGCCCTCAGCCGATCCGCGGGTCGTTGAAACGTTCGAGCGCCCGCCCGACAGCAGCCTGACCCGCCAAACCATCGCCCAAGCAGCGGGGCTCGATCCGGCGCAGTTGGGCGATGTGGCGGCTGCCAACGACGGCCGGATCTACGCTGTGCAGTTCGCTCCCCAGGAGCGCGTGCTGCTGCTCAACGCCCAAGGCGAGCTGCTCGCGGCAAAGCTCGGCCCGGGGCTGTCCGAACTGGCCCTGGACGATCTGCGCGCCGAGCTTTTTGTGGCCCGTCCGCTGCACGGCCGCATCGACGTGCTCAACGCGCGCACGCTGGATAAGGCCACCCAGATCTTTGTCGAGCACGGCGCGGGCGCAATCGCCACGGCTCCGCGACAAGGCAGGCTGGCCGCGACCGGGTTCGCCGACGGACGGTTGGAATGGATCGACCTGAGCGACCCGCGGGTGCGCGAGCGGATCGATCTGCCCGCTGTGCCGCTGGCCGTCCAGTGGCGGCCCGAGGACGGCCGTTTGCTGGTTTTCACTGCGCAGGGAAGCTACGCAATCACTCCCAGTTCGTTGCGCGCTCGATGACGATCCGCTCGCACAGGGCGCGCCAGGGCCGGGCCAAAGATGCGGCAGGCGGATCGGAGCCGCCGCGTCCTACAACCTCGACCCGCGAGCTATCCAGTCCGCGTTGCGCAAGCTCGTCGGCCAGGGCAGCGGCCCGCGTCCGGCTGCGTTCCAAATCCTGCTGCGCATCGCCGGTTCGCAACACGTAGACACCCACGCTCCAGCGTCCGTCCAGACCCGCAAGCAGCGCCGCCGGCTCGTCGCCCCCCTGATCGAGCAAGGTCAACCGGCCTTCGCGGCGCAGTATCTCCGCGTACAGCTCGCGTTGGTCAGAGCAGACTCCGGGATCACGGTCAACGCGCTGCAGGGTGCGCATCACGTTGCGGCCGTCGATCGTCTCGGTCAGCCGCGCGCGCAGATCGGCGTCGAGCACCAGCACCGCCGGCCGATCGCCGATCAGCAGCGCCCAAGCCTCCCCCGCGCGTCGACCCTGGATCGGCAGCGCCTGGGGACCGGACGTGCAGCCGCTGAGCCGCTCTCCGTGCTGTACCAGGGTCAGGGCGTGGCCTTGGCCGTCATCGTATCTGCCCTGGACCAGTGCGAACGGCCCGCCGTCATCGAGCTGTGCGCCCAGCGCGATTCCGGCCAGGGTGGTCATATGGCGGCTGCCGTGGTTGGAAAGAATCGTCAGCTGTAAAATGCGGCAGTGTGCGGGCCTAAGCTCGAAGCGCTGCCAACCCGGCCGCTTGTCGAGCACGAAGCTGCCCAGCACCCGCGTCTTGGCCGGATCGCGGTCCGGCGTCAGGGCCTCGAGCCGCACCACCCGCGCCTGAGCGTTGACGTAGTCCGCGTCCTCGGCGTTGGCCAGGGCGATCGAGCGCAGCCGCGCCGGTCGCGCCAGCTCGAAGGTCAACGCGATGGGCGGCACCGAGCCGTCGGCCGCGCGCCAGAGGCTGGACGGATCGTCGTCGACCAGCCGCTCCGGCCCGAACTCGCCGCCTTGCCAGATGCTCTCGAGGTTGCTTAGCACCGTGCCCCAGGCCGGGTCGAACAGGTTGTCCGCGGGAATTATCGGCTGCGCCGCAACGGCCGCGACGATCGCCAACGCCAGCATCGGCAGCAGCGCGCGGCTCACTTGGTCCTGATCACCAGGGTTCCGGCCAGGTAGTCGTGCCAGCCGCGCTTGTTGATGTCGAACGCGCTGTAGAGCAGGCCCAGCCCCAGCGGCATCACCGCGAACAGCCAACACACATAGCGGAAGAAGCTGCGCGCCAGGCCCACCGGCTCGCCCTGGGTATCGACCAGCCGCAGTCCGAGCAAAATCTTGCCTGGAGTCTGGCCGGAAAAGGAGTGGAACAGCACGAAGTAGAAGGCCAGCACCAGCACCAGCGCCACGTAGATGTAGGCCGCAATCGATAGGATGAACGGGGCTGCGTTCTGGTCCGGCGCCTGCACTGACTTCAGCCCCCAGAGCATCAGCGCAGCGAGCACCAGAAAGATGCCGACGTCAAAGGCGCAGGCCGCACCGCGACGCCAGAATCCGCCCTTGGGCACCACCATCTGTTCGACAATGTCGATCTCGCGCTCGGGGCGCTGCCCGAGTTCAACACGGATCGCCTCGGAAGCCGACTCAAGGGAGGCGCTTGCAACGGCTGCGGCCGGCCGGTCTTGGTCGGCCGACGCCGCGGGCTGCTCAGCGGCCTTTTCGATCCGCATTGCCTCGGCAGCCTCGGTCCGTGCGCGAGCCGCCGCTTGGCGCTCCTGGGCCAGCTGTTGGCGCTCAAGATCGATCTGCTCGCGTTCGCGGGCCAGAATCCGCGCCTGCTCCCGACCCTCGCCGATAGCCCGCTGGGCCTCAATGCGTGCGCTATCCTCCTGGGCCAGGCGCGATTGGCGCTCGCCCTCAAGCTGTTCGAGTTCGGCCTCGAGCTGCTCCCGACGTTGGGTCTCGTGGCGATACTCTTGTTCCAGCTCGCCGTTTTGGCGGTCGTGCTCGCCATTGAGCTGCTGTAGTTCGCTGCGCGCCTCGCTTTCGGCGTTGAGCCGGGCCAACTCGACCTGCTTGGCCACATGTTGCTCGGCCTCGAGCCGCACCTGCTCGAGCTTCTGGCTCATCAGCCGCTCGGCCTGTTGCTCGGCGCGCTCGACCTCGGCCTTGACGCGTTGCTCGATCTGCTGTTTGGCGAGCTGTTCGGCCTGTTCGCGGGCCAGTTGCGCGGCCTGATCGTGCACGCTGCGCTCGACCTCCTGCCGGGCCTGCTCGACCTCCTGCCGGGCCTGCTCGATCTCGCGCTGTGCGCGCAGCTCGATCTCATTGCGGGCTTTTTCCAGCTCGAGCTTGGTCCGTTCCTCGGCCTGTTGGCGCGTGCGTTCGATCTCCTGGGCCGCCCGCTGTTCCGCCTCGCGACCGACGCGTTCGACTTCCAGCCGAATACGCTGCTCGACCTCGGCGCGCGCCTGCGCTTCACCCTCGAACTTGGCCCGCTGCTCTTGCTCCCGGGCCAACCGGGCCGCTTGCTCGGCCTGTTCCCGCTCTTGGATCAGCTTGCGCTGTTCGGCCTGGGTCTGCTCACGCTGCTGTGCGAGCTTCTGTGCCTCGCCCTGGATGCGCGTCTGTTCCTGGGCCAGTCGGCGGGCCTCGATCTCGATCCGCTGCTTCTCTTGGGCGAGCTTCTCCGTCTCGAGCCGGGCTCTCTCGCGCTCGGCGCGGATCGATTCGTCGAGCATCCGTCTTTGCTGTTGATCCTCAAAATCGGGCAGGCCGGGGCCGAGTTTTTCTTTGCCGCGCATCCTGCGGAACCGATCACGCAGCCGCTCCGAGCGCTGCTCAGCCTTGGGCTCGCCTTCGATCGGAACCTTGGGCGCCTCGGAGATGATCCCCAGCTTGCGCTTGTGCGCGCGCAGATCTCCCCCGCACTTCTTGCAAGCGTCGAGGTAGTCGAAGCTGACGAAGCCACATTTGGGGCATTTCATCGGGCGGGATAATCTCCTGTTTTGACGCTGCAAAGCTAACAGACGATCGCCGACAGCGTCAATCGCGCCGAGCCTAACCCGCATCTTGACTTGATTTGGGACCGAGGCCATGCTTCGGACGATGTATCGGGGACCCACGCACGCCACAATCGCGGTCACCAGCCGTTGCAACAGCCGTTGCGCGATGTGTTCGATCTGGCAGCGCGAACAGATCGAGGAGATCGAGCCCAGCGTCTACTTCAGGCTGCCGCAGAGCCTGGTAAACGTGAACATCACCGGCGGCGAGCCGTTTCTGCGGCCCAACATTTTGCAGGTGGTCACCGCGATCAGCGAACGGTTGCCCAAGGCGCGGCTGGTGATCTCCACAAACGGCCTGGCAACCGAAAAAATTGCTGATATCACTCGTCAAATACTCGATTTTAAAACCGACATCGGCGTGCGGGTCAGCCTCGACGGCAGGCCGCGGACCCACGATCAACTGCGCGGAATCCCCGGTGCCTACAACAAGGCGCTACGTACCCTGGAGCGCCTGCGCGCAATCGGAGTGGCCGACCTGGGGCTGGCCTTCACCCTGGCGCGGGGCAATGAGGCCCAGCTGCTCTACGTGCATGAGCTTTGTCGCAAACTGGGGGTCGAGTTCTCGCTCTCGATGGTCCACAGCTCGCCCCATTTCTTCGGCGACCACGACGATTTCTCGCCCGATCCCGAGCTGGCGATGCTCAGCCTCGAACGCCTGATCCGACGCCAACTGTATTCGCTCCATCCCAAGAGCTGGGGCCGCGCCTATTTTTCCCAGGGGTTGATCGACCGGCTGTGCAATCGCGGCCGCCCCCTGCCCTGCGGCGCGATCCGCGACCTGTTCCACCTCGATCCCTTTGGCCGCGTCTACCCGTGCAACATGCTCGACGCACCGATGGGCAACCTGGCGCAGCAGACCTACGCCCAGATGGTGGCCGAAGATCGCCGCGGCTGCCAGGCTGTGCGCGATTGCAGTCTGGCCTGCTGGATGGTCTGCACCGCAGCGCCCGCCATGCGCCGCAATCGGATGAGCGTGCTGTGGTGGGTGGCCAAACGCGCCGCCGCCCTGACGTTGCGCCGCGAGCCGGAGACCTGTCGCGCATGAGGGTGGCGATGATCGGGCTCAAGGGAATTCCGGCCACCACCGGCGGGATCGAACGCCACGTGGAACAGCTTGCGCCGCTGCTGGTCGGCCCGCAGGTGCAGGTCGCGGCCTATTGCCGCCGTTGGTACACCAGCGACGACGGGCCGCTGCACGGCGTAGAGCGCATCTTCCAACCCACGATCAAAACCAAGCACCTCGACGCAATCAGCCACAGCCTGTTCTCCACGCTCTCGGCGCTAAAGCGCGATTTTGACCTGATCCATTTCCACGCCCTGGGACCGGCCAGCCTCGCACTCCTGCCACACCTGGCGGGTCGGCCGGTGGTGGTCACGGTGCATGGATTGGACTACGAACGCGCCAAGTGGGGAGCGGTCGCCCGCTGGAGTCTGCGCCAGGCCGAGCGCGTGCTGACCCACTGCGCCACGCGGGTGATCGTGGTCTCCCATACCCTGGCGCAATATTTCGAGCAGCGGTGGGGCATTGACGCGCGGGCGATTCCCAACGGCGTGCCGCTGCCGCGCCGCCTCGATCCGCGATTGATCAGCGACCGCTGGGGGCTCGAGCGCGGCCGCTATGTGCTCTCGTTGGGACGGCTGGTGGCCGAAAAGCGCGTGCAGGATCTGATCGCGGCCTTCAAGACCATCGACTGCGGAGGGCGACTGGTGATCGCCGGGGACGCCAACTTCGCCGAGTCGTACGCCGCCGACCTGAGGCGCGCGGCGGCCGACGATCCGCGGGTGCTGTTTACCGGCGCGGTAACCGGAGACGAGCTCTGCGAGCTGTTGAGCAACGCCGCGGCGTTTGTGCAGGCCAGCGAGCTCGAGGGGCTGCCGATCGCGCTGCTCGAGGCGTTGAGCTACGGGCTGCCGGTGGTCGCCAGCGAGATCGCGGTGCACGGCGAGGTGCTCAACGGCGCGGGCGGTCCCTACGGCCTGCTCTATCCCACGGGCGACGTCGGGGCGCTGGCGCAGCGGCTCGGAGGGCTGTTGGCCGACCCGGATTCAGGACGGTCGATGGGCGAGCGCGCCGTGGCCCACGTGGCCGAGCACTACACCTGGCAGCGGGCCGCGCGCAGTACGTTGGAGGTCTACCGCCAGGCACTGGGGCACAGCGCATGAGCTGTCCGGCCTGCGGAGGAAGCGCCCAACGCATCCGGGTCTGGGTCAGCCGCTCGGGCCGGGTGGTGCGCTGCACCGACTGCGGCATGGTCTACTCCGACCCGCCGGCCGTGCCCCGCGAGCTGATTCCCGAGGGCAACAAGGTCGCCGACGATCCGCGGCAATCGATGGTCAACGCCCGCCGCAGACTGCGCTGGATCGCGCGTCTGGGAGGGCCGACCCAGGGCCGCCTGCTCGATGTGGGCTGCTTTGACGGCGCGGTCACCGCGGCGGCGCGACGACTGGGATTCGAGGTCACCGGACTCGAGCCGTTTGCCCCGGCGGCTGAAGCGGCGCGCAGTAACTACGGCCTGAACGTGATCGTCCAAGACGTTGAGCACGCGGAATTCGCGGACGAGAGCTTCGAGGTGATCTCGCTGATTCACGTGTTCGAGCATCTGCCCCAACCGCATCTGGCGCTGGAACGGATGGTCCGCTGGCTGACGCCCGGTGGGGTGCTGGCCCTCGAGCTGCCCGATTCGGGCAGCATCTGGGCACGGCTGCTGGGTCGCGGGTGGCGGCAATACATCATCGATCACCTGCGCTTCTACAACCGGCGCGTGCTGCTTGAGATGCTGCGCTCCCACGGCCTGGAGGTGCTCGGCGCGTCCAAGGTCGGCAAGCGCGCCAGCCTGGGGCTGATCGCCGACCGCATCGAGCGCTATTACTGGCCGCGACTGGGGCGCGGCATGGGTCGCTGGCTGGGACGGCACAATTTGAGCAACCTGGGGCTGACCTGGTATACCGGCGACATCATGTTCGCCGTGGCGCGCAAACCCGTGCAGGGGGCCTAGGTGGAACGCGAACGGCTCGAGGTCCGCTCGTGGCTGGTGTTTCTGCTCGACGCCACGTTGCTGCTGTACGCGTTCATGGTGTCCTACAGCCTGCGCATGACCTGGCTGTTCGTCGGCGGCCTGACCCTGGCGCCGATGGTCGAGTACACCTGGCTGGTGATGGCCCACACGGCGATCTGCCTGGTGGTGCTCGCCCTTTCGGGCACCTACTCGCCCCAGGTCCAGCTCGGATTTTTGCAGACCGTATGGAACATCATCAAGTCGGTCGGCCTGTCCATCGGCCTAATTGTACTGTTCCTGTTTCTGGTCAAGGACCACTCGCTCAGCCGTTCGCTGGTCGGCCTATTGGGCGTGATCTCGGTGCTGGTGCTGCTGCTGGAGAAGTCGGCGCTCAAGCTGATTTCAGACAGCATGCGCCGCCGCGGCGTGGCCGCGATCCAGGCGATCGTGGTCGGCACCGGACGGCGCGCGCAGATGCTGATGGACTCATTGGACAACCATCCCGAGCTGGGCTACAGCGTGATCGGGCTGATGGACGTCGAACCCGAGCTGGTCGGCCAGACCGTGCGCGGGGTTCCGGTGCTCGGCACTTTGGGCAGCCTGCCCAAGATCCTCGACAGCCACCAGGTGGACGAGGTGTTCTTCGCCATGCCCTTCCACATGCTGCCCGACCTCAAACGCCGGATCTACATCTGCGAGGAGGTCGGCGTGCGCGCCACGGTGATGGCCGAGTTCATTCGGCCGGCGATCGCCACCACGCGCATCACCACCCACCTGGGCATCCCGCTGCTGAGCTACTCGACCACTCCGACTCAGGTCTGGCAGCTGCTGGTCAAGGAGATCTTCGACCGCATCGCCGCGCTGATCATCCTGGTGCTGATCATGCCGCTATTGATCGCCTTGGCCCTGGCGATCAGGCTGGACAGTCGCGGGCCGGTGCTGTTCAACCAGGTCCGCTCCGGCCTGCACGGCCGACGCTTCAAGATGCTTAAGTTCCGCACCATGGTCCACGGCGCCGAGAGCATGCGCGACGAGCTCGAGGGGCTCAACGAGATGAATGGCCCGGTGTTCAAGATCAAACGCGATCCGCGGGTCACCCGAATCGGCTCGCTGCTACGGCGCTACAGCCTCGACGAGCTGCCCCAGTTCTGGAACGTGCTGACCGGCGAGATGAGCATCGTCGGGCCGCGTCCGCCGATCCCCTCCGAGGTCGATAAATACGAACGCTGGCAACGACGCAGGCTGAGCATGAAGCCCGGCCTAACCTGCTATTGGCAGATCAGCGGCCGCAATGAGGTCGATTTCGACGCCTGGATGGAACTCGACCTGAAATACATCGACAACTGGTCGCTGCTGCTCGACGCGATGATCCTACTGCGGACGATCCCCGTGGTGTTGCTGGGCAAGGGCGCGTCCTAGCCTCCTTTTTCAAAAAAGCGTCTAAAAAATAATTTATATTGTGGCAATAAAAAATGGATGCCCTGCTGCGCCGATTTGCCGTTGCCGCAATCCTGACCATTGGAGCCGGGGTGCTCTACCTCGCATTACCATCGGCCGAGCATCATCCCGACGGCATCGTCAACATCGCGGCCATGGCCGAGCGCTTCGGACCGCTGCACTGGTTCGCGTTTTTACGTGTGACGCTGCCGAGCCACATTCTGTACGACATCGGGGTGGTGGCGGTCTGGAAGCTGCTCACAGCCCTGGGCTACGGCGGCCGGGCGCTGTACGCGCTGAGTACGATCCAGGCCGTGCTAGCCGCGGCCGGAGTCGGGCTGTTCTTTCTTACCCTCGAACGCGCGCTGGGCGACCGTTTGGCCGCGTTGGTCTGCTCGGCTGGCCTGGCCGTGTCCGGCGGCTATTGGATGTACGCCGCCAACCTCGAGGACATCCTGCCCTCGGTAATCCTGTTCGTGCTCGCCTATCGCCTGGCGCTGTGGGCGATGCGCACACCGGGATTGATCCCCTGGGAGCTGTGCGGGATCGTCGCCGGGATTTCCACACTGGCGCACAACACCAGCCTGATGCTCTGCGGGTCGATCGCGGTGCTGGCCTGCCACCGGCGTCGCGGATGCTTGGGGCGTTTGGCGGCCTACTCATTGGGGCTTGTGGGCAGTGTCTATTTCAGCCTGGCTTTTCTGGGCCGGACCTTTGTCCAGGTGCGCGGCCCGCGTGCGATGTTGGACTGGATGATGTACATCCACAACCTGGGTTTGGGGGGCAAGGCCGACGTTGATTTGCCACAGTTCGCCCGGACGGTTGCCGGCGCATTGGTCTACGATCATCGGATCGTAGCGATAGTCGGCGCGAGCGCGTGCGCTGTTCTGTTGATCTGGGCCATCGTGCGCGTGGCCAAGGCGCAGCCCGAGCGTTCCCCTGTATCGCCGCGGCTGATCGCGCTCTCTGCCCTAATCTGGGTCGTGCCCATGCTGGGATTCGCCGCTTATTGGAACCCTCGCGATGTCGAGTTCGTGGCCCCGGCCCTACCCGCCGTGTGGCTGTTGCTGGCCGTGGGCGCGACGCCGCCCCGGGGACGCAGGCCCTATCTGGCCGCAATCGCCGGGCTGGCGCTGCTGTTGCTGGCGGCCAACCTGATCTTCTGTGCCATTCCGCAGAGCGACCCGCAAAACGTGCGCTCGCGCAGGATGGCCGACGCCCTGGCACAGAGGATCGAACCCGGGGCGCTGCTGATCACGCCGACGGTCTGCTGGGCAAGCGTGGAATTCGCCTACTTCCACCCGCAGGTCGAGGTGCTCGAACTGGGCTTGCTGCGCCTGAAAAGGGCGGACCGGGACGAGTTCGAACGCGAGCTAAACGCGACCCTCCAGGGGGCGTTGGAACGGCAGCGCACGGTCTATTTGCATACCTGGCCCGATCGGGCTTTGAGCTCATGGAGGCGGCTGGAGTCCTACGGCACTGACATCGACCGGATCGCCGCCATCTTCGAGAGCAACGATGCGCAGTTGGATTTTTGCTTGGAACAAGAAAAGTTCTACCGAGTATCCAGCCCCAAGCCGCACTTATCGACCAACCCTTAATAACAACCCGCGCCCACTGCGGGGCGGGTCGTTGGATTACGACCTGCGTACTACGCGAGTTTTGCAGGCACCTCCAAAATGCCGGCTAGCCGCAGCAGGCCTGATCCTCGTCGCTGTCGTCGTCATCGTCGTCGTCGCCCGAGTCGTCTGGCGGCGGATCGAGGGTCGAGTTGCTCGGCAAAGCGAGGTTGCCCGCCTGGTCGCGCGATTGCAGCACGAACTGCGCGGCGGCCTCCGGCACGTAGATCGTGATCCGCTCGGCCGTGCCCACGGGATTGGGCGCGGTCAGTTCGCCGGGCACCAGCGGCAGGCTGACATAGACCGTGGGGTCGTCCACGTTGGTGCTCTCGTCCACGGCATAGCGCAGCTCGTAGGCGGCCGCGACGCCGCAATGCCAGTCCGCGCCGGGCGCGGTCCAGGTCAGCTCGTACAGCCCGTCGCCAAGTTCCTCCACGCGCAGGTCGGTGACGCGCGATGGCGGAATGGTGTCGGTGCCCAGCACGCCGCTGTTGTGCTCGTCGTGATGGAAGCACCACCAGTCGGAGTTCAGGCCGTTGTCGCGGCAGATCGGCGAGGGCGCGTTCCAGGCGAACAGGTAGCCCTCGTGGGTCATGGTCACAACTTCCATCAGCCCGTCGGCGTCGATGTCGCCGATGGCCGGCGAGCCGATGTGCCAGTTGTGGGTGAACTTGGGCCAGCCCGCGGGCTCGCCCTGCTCGTTGAACGCGTGCAGCATGTAGCCGCCCGAGCCCACCAGCACCTCGGTGGGCCCGTCGCCGTTGATATCGGCGATCACCGGGTTGATGAAGAACACCCACTCCTCCAGGTCGCCCTGGACCGATGGGAACGCAGCGTCGTCCATGTCCCAGCCCAATACACGGAAGCGCTCGACCCCCAGACCGCCGAAGCTGTCCTGCAGTAAGCCCACGGTGGGGATGTAATAGCGCAGATGGCCGTCGGGATAGTGCGAGTAAGCGAACGAGCCGTGGGTCGCGGCGGTGAAGCTGACGTCGGAGTTGAGGTTCGAAATTTCGAGTACGCCATCGTCGTAGATCGCCATGTAGGGGATAAACAGAAACGCGCCGAAGCCGATGTGCATTTTGCCCTCGAACATCGCCATCGCCGGGGACGATCCGAGGCCCAGGGTGATCGGCGGCACGGGCACCGCGCCGGAGAGCGGGGCCGCGATCTTGGCAGGCCAGCCGGGCAGGAACGGTCCGCCCACGTGGTTCTCGCCGTCCCAGGCCACGCCGTAAATCCGGCCGGTGGCATCGCCGCAGACCTCGGTGGTCGGTACGATGATCGCCGGATACTGCGACAGCGCGGGGTTGGCGGAGTCCGGATCGAGCACGCCCACCGCCGGGGTCGCCAGATGTTGGCCGGGCAGCGGATCTTCGCCCGGGTTCTCGCCCTCGCAGACCAGATCGTCGGGCACTTGCTCGGCGTTGGAACGGGTCAGCACGGGGAAGCCGGGCATGCGGTCGACCTGGCCGTCGCCGTCCACGTCCACCGACCGCCAGGCGTAGACCTTCTGATCGTAGTTGGCGCCGATGATCTCCAGTCGGCCGTCGAGGTCCAGGTCGGCGAGCACGGGCGAGGCGCCGAACGAGCGGCCGTGGGCGAAATTGTAGGCCGTGTCGTTGGGCGGCACGTCCGCGGCCACGGGGAACCCGGGCAGCAGCGGCCCGCCGGGATGGTCGTAGCCATCGGGGTAAATCGCCATGGCGAAGCCGCCGCCGCACAGGGCGACGATCACCGGCATACCGATGCCCCACAGGTCGCCCACCGCCACCGAGGCGATCACCACGTCGTCGGTGGGGATGTCCAGGAACTCGCGCACGTTGATCGGGAAGCCCGGCATCCGGCCCCAGGCCTCGGTCTCGGGGTCGTAGCTGAAGACCTCGACAAAGCCGCCGGAGGTGCCGAAGATGATCTCCGGCCGACCCTCGAGATCGCCGTCAAGGTCGTAGAGCGCCACGGACGATTCGCCGGACTCGCCGATGTAGATCGGGAAGCCCGGCAGCAGCCCGGTGGTCGGATCGTCGTCAGTGCGCAGTGCGATGGCCTTGCGCGCCTCGCCGAACACCGTATCGCCGCCCTCGTCGTAACGCGCGCGCAGCCGCAGGGTGACGGTGAAGTCGTTGGGCAGCTCGGGGGTTTTGCGCAGCCAGGCCTCGCTGAAGATCGGCAGCATGTCCAGCTGCATTATCTCGCCGCTGGTCCGCGCCTGGCCCGCGCCCGTGGCGACCTCGATGAACTCCTCGTCCAGCGGCTGGACCCCCACGGCGAATTGTAGCGACCAGGTATAGGACCGGCCGCGGGCAAAGATGTCGGCCTCGATCGGCAGCATCCGCTGTTGCAGCGGATCGTGGGTTGTGAACCAACGCGGCGAGGTAATGCGCACCTCGGGCGGGATGCGCTCGGGGATGTCCAGCAGCGAATCTCCGAGGGTCTTGATCGCCCGGCCGATGTTGACCCGGCCGTAGCCGAAGTGCTCATCCACGCCGGGCTGGCAGCCGCCGGGAGTGAAGGTGATGCAGCGTTCGTAAATATCGTCGGCCGTCATCTTGAAAATCTGCTGGATCTCGTAGGGGTTGATCTCGATCCCCAGATCGCGCGCGCGGGAAATCAGCAGGCCGGCCGCGCCACCCAGGTTGCCCGTGGCCCCCGACGAGCAGGCGTTGCAGCTCACGGTGTAGAACACCTTAGCGCCGTAGTTGGTGCAGTAGGTCTCGGTGAACGGCAGCAGACCGAGAATCGGGATGTTGGGAAAGGCGTAGACCGCCTTGACCGCCATCACATCCTCGCCCGCCCCGGGATACATATGGTGGAACCCCAGCTCGTCGCCCGAAGCCGTAACAATGGTTACGCCGTCGGCAACCGCCTGGCGGATGCGCTCCTCGGCGTCGCCGGAGAAGTTCGAGGTGCCCAATGCGGCCACGACCACGTCCGCGCCCATGTCGCGCGCGTACTCGATGCCCTGGGCGATCTGGTTGTGCTCGGCCATCACCGCGTCGCAGACCCTGATCGGCAGGATCATGCAGTTGGGGCAGACTCCGGGTTTGCCGCCGTAGCCGTTGTCCGCGATGGCCGCCGCGTCCTTGGCCCGGTCGCCGCCGTGATCCCCCTCCGGGAACTCGCGTACGCCCAGGGCCGTGGGCACCCAGCGGAAGAAGTCCCAGCCGCTGATGTCGTCGACCATGCCGTTTTGATCGTCGTCCACGCCGTCGCTAAAGGCGTCGATCAGGTCGCCCGGATCGACGCTCAGCCCCGGCTCGATCCGCGGATCATCGGCATAATCCTGGGCGTTGAACTTGCCGTCGCCGTTGCAATCATCGGCGCCGCAGGGCGTGCCGTCGCCCAACTGCGGCTCGGGCAGCTCGCCGCTGTTGATGAACAGGTTGTCGGCCAGTTCGAGGTGGTCGTACTTCTCCAGGCCGTCGTCCACCACGGCAATCAACACGTCGGGCCGTCCAATGCTGAACTTCCAGGCCTCCGTGACCGAGATGCCGGTCCAGTCGGCCGGGTCATTGGGGTCGGTATTCTCCGGGTCGGCCGGGTTGTATCCGATCAGCTCGTAGGAAGCGACCACCTGCGCAAAGGGGTTCCACGGGTCGTACTCGGGACGCTCGAAGTCCGCCGGGATGTTGGCCACAAACACGTCGCCCCAGGGGAAGTTGCCGTCGAACGCGCCGTTGCCCGTGTCGCGCAGGCCGTCGCCAATCACGATCTGCAGGCGCACGCCGAACCAGAACGCCGGGTCGGGAGTCAGGCGCACAGTGTCGTTGGAGCGGTTGACCGAAAGCAGGTTGTAGGCGCAGGCGAACTTGTACGACGGGTCGCCCAACGGCGTGATGTAGATGTTGTTCTGATTGACCGTCAGCGGGTTGAGCGACTGGCTGAAGGTGATCTGCGCCGGCTCGTAGGTGAAGCGTTCGTAGTTCCAGATGTGCGCGTCCTGGCCGCTGATTGAAAAAGCATGCGCAACGCCCGCGCACAACACCATCATCAACGCGGCAACCAGCCACGCTCGGACAAACGAATTCATTTTCATTACTCCCTCTACAACCGGGAAAGGTGAGCTGAATAGTATCAGGCGGGAATGCGTCAGGGCAATCGCGGAATAAGGTGGATAATGTTTGACTAATCTTCGAGGCGGTTGAGATCGTCCACGCGGCCGACCACGACCATCCGATCGCCCGCTGTCAGCGGCTTCTGCGGATCGGGCATCTCGTCGCCCTGGGGACCGCCGCCGGGATGGCGCACCGCGAGCACGGTTACGCCGTGGCGCGTGCGCAGGTCCAGTTGCTGCAACGTCATGCCCACAAAGCCCTGGGGGATCGAGATCTCGCGGGTGATGAACTCCACGGGCAGCTCAACCGCCTCGACGGTCCGGCCGTCGCTGCCGCCGCGCAAATAGCGGATTCCCAGGGCGCTCTGGCGCAGGATCTCGCGGTTGTAGGCGTCGATGATCACGGCGCGGCTGAGCACGCCGACGAAGCGCGGGTTCTGTTTTGACTCGACCACCGGCAGCACGTCGGTGTGGCGCGCCGAGAAGCGCCGCATGGTCTCGGCCAGGGTGGTGTCCGGCGTGACAAAGGTCTGCGCCGGGGTCATTACGTCGTCGGCCAACACCAGCAGGTCCAGCCCCTGCTCCTGCAGGATGTCCTTGACCGTATGCAACGAGATCTCGCCCTTGAGCATCCCCTCGGAATCGACAACGAAGAACATGGTCTCGGGGCTGGAGAGCACGATCTCGACCACTTCGTTGAACGGCATGTCGTGCCTGATTTTCACCGCGTCCGCGCGCATCACCTCGCGCACGCACAGCGATTTCATGATCGTCTCCTCGCGGCCGGCGTGGATCCGTACGCCCTTGCGCGCGAGCTTGAGCGTGTAGATCGACTCGGTCATCAGCGCGCGTTTGACCATCGTCGCCATGATCACCGCCAGCATCACCGGCAGGATTACTTTGTAGTCCAGGGTCATCTCGAAGAGGATCAAAATCGCGGTGATCGGCGCGTGGGTCGCGGCGGCGAACACCGCGGCCATGCCCACCAGCGCGTAGGCCCCGGTGGGCGCGGTGACCTCGGGAAACAGCGTATGAACCACCATGCCCACGGCGCCGCCGGTCATCGCCCCGATAAACAGCGACGGAGCGAAGATCCCGCCGCTGGCGCCCGAACCGATGGACAGCGCGGTGGCCGCCAGCTTGAGCAAAGCCAGGGCGACCAGCGCACCGAGCCCCAGTTGGGCGGTGAGCGCCAGGTCGATCGACTCGTAGCCCACGCCAAGCACCTGGGGAAAGAATACGGCGATCACGCCGACCAACGCCCCTCCCAGGGCCGGACGCAGCAGCCGCGGGATGCGCGAATCGTCGAACGCGTCCTCGAGCTTGTAGACCATGCGCACGTAGAGCAGCGCGATCAGCCCGGCGATCAGCCCCAGCAGCATGTAGGTGCCGACCTCGTAGATGCTGACGTACTCGTAGGTCATGTTGTGAAATACCGGCTCGTCCGCGTAATACACGTGGCGCACAACCGTGGCCATCACCGCGCTGATCACCACGGCCGAGAGCGTGCCCACGGTGAAGTCGCCGAGGATCACCTCCAGGGCGAACATGATCCCGGCGATCGGCGCGTTAAAGATCACCGCAATGCCGCCGGCCGCGCCGCAGCCCACGAGGATCGTCATTCGTTCGCGCGCCACGCGGAAGAACTGCCCCACGCTCGAGCCGATGGCCGAGCCGATCTGTACGATCGGGCCCTCGGAGCCCACCGAGGCGCCGGTGGCGATCGAGAGCACCGAGGCCACGGCTTTAACTAATACCACCCGCACGCGGATCAGTCCGCCGCGGCGGGCGATGGCGTCCATCACCTCGGGCACGCCGTGCCCCTTGGCCTCGCGCGCCAGGAAAAAGACCATCGGCGCCACGAGCAGCCCGCCGAAAGCGCAGACCCCGATCAGGAACGGCCAGGAGAGGAAGCCCAGCGGGTTGGCCCCGCCGAGCATGTGGACCGACTCGATCTGGGCGCGCACGGCCAGGGCCGCCTCGGGCGAGTCAAAGCCCACGCTGACGTACTTGAGGTACCAGGCGGCGTCGCAGAAAAAGCGCCGCGCCAGCTCGAGCATCTCGCGGAAGGCCACGCCGCCGTAGCCCGCGGCCAGGCCGACGAAGGCTGCCATGCCCACAATGAACGCTGTCTCGCTCAGCCGCAGCCGATCCATCGCGCCGTAGAGTACGCGCAGCAATGCCGCTTGCGCGCCCCTGCCCGGCTTCTTCAGCGTAGATCGACTGTGTTTTGTCATATTATCCAAGTCCCCTTGGACAATCCTGACCAAGGGTCGGCACGGAGGCTATGGAATCAACGCCAGGGCGTCAATACCCTAGCCTGGGTTATTCACGAGGCTTGTCCCCCGGCACTGATTATCATACCGTATTCGCCGATGGTAATTCGCAAATCGGTCAAGCAAGTCTACCTGATCAAGGTCGACTCTCCGGGGTTGCGCCGCCGTTGGCTCAGCGGTGTATTGGCCTATCTTTTGTGCAGCGCGGCGATCGTGATCCTCAGTGGTTTTATTGCAGTCTACGCGCTGATCGAGTCTGATTTACCGTTCGTCTTTTTTCCCGATATTCCGCGCATAGACTCGCTGGCCGACTATCAGCCCTATACCGTGGCCCGGGTCTACGACCGCAATGGGCGGCAGCTGGCGACCTTCCGTCACGAGAACATCCGGCGCGAGCTGGTGCCCATCCAGCGCGTACCCAACCGGTTGATCCAGGCGTTTATCGCCTCGGAGGACGAGAACTTCTACAGCCACAAGGGGCTGGATTACATCTCGATCCTGCGCGCGCTGCTCAAAAACATCCTGGCCCTGGACGTGGTTCAGGGCGGAAGCACGATCACCCAGCAGGTGACCAAGAGCCTGCTGCTGACCCCCGAACGCTCGATCACCCGCAAATATAAAGAGGCGATCCTCGCCACGCGCATCGAACGCCGCTTCAGCAAGCAGGAGATCCTCTACCTCTACATCAACGAGATCTACTTCGGCCACGGCGCCTACGGCGTGCAGGCCGCGGCCCAGACCTACTTCGGCAAAGACGTCTGGGACCTGGACCTGGCCGAGTGCTCGGTGCTCGCCGGGCTGCCCAAGGCGCCCAACGCCTACTCGCCTCTGCGCCATCCCGCGGCGGCCAAGGGGCGTCAGCATTACGTGCTGCGCCGCTTGCGCGAGGTCGGATTCATCACCGACGCCCAGTACCAGGCGGCGCTGGATCAGCCGCTGCGGCTGCGCGACGAGGACGAGGAGCCGCCGTCGCGCTGCCCGTACTTCGTCGAGTACGTGCGGCGCTACCTGATGCGCACTTACGGGCCGGAGGTGGTGTTCAAGCAGGGGCTCGAGATCTACACCACTGTCGACCCCGAGCAGACCGCCGCGGCCGAGACCGCCCTGGACCAGGGATTACGCCAGCTGGACAAGCGCCAGGGTTGGACCGGGCCGCTTAAGCACCTCGACGATCAGCAGCAGGCTCAGGCCTGGCTGGACAAGGCGCGCCAACGCCTGTCCCAGACCCCGCCGGAACGCGGCGCGATCCTTGAGGCGCTGGTTACACGCATCGACGATCGGCAAAAGCTGACGACCCTCGACCTGGGCGGGGTCGAGGCGCAACTGGAGCTGCGCGACATGGCCTGGGCGCGCGACCTGCGCCAGGGCAACCGCCGACGCCGTGAACGGCTGGTCAAGCCCGGCCAGCTCCTCGCCGTCAACGACCTGATCGAGGTCAAGATCAAGGACGACTCCGCGGCCGAGGGCTTCAAGGTCAGCCTCGAACAGCGGCCCGAGGTCCAGGGACTGCTGCTGGCGATGAACCCGCACAACCGCGAGGTGCTGGTGATGCTCGGCGGCCGCGAGTTCCGCAGCAGCCAGTTCAACCGCGTAACCCAGGCGCGGCGGCAGCCCGGCTCGGCGTTCAAACCGCTGGTCTACGCCGCGGCCCTCGACGCGGGCTACACACCGGGCACGATCGCCTTCGACGGCCCGCTGACCTTCGTTCGCGGCTGGCGGCCACGCAACTACACCGGCGAATACTTCGGCTTCGTGTCGTTGCGCTACGCCCTGGCGCGTTCGATCAACCTGGTGACGATCCGCCTGATGTGGCAGGTCGGGCCCGAGTACGTAATGGAGTACGCCCGGCGCATGGGTCTGACGACCCTGGGCCGCAATCCCGACCTGTCGATGGCCATCGGCTCGCACGTGATCTCGCCGATCGAACTGATCAACGCCTACGCCTGTCTGGCCGCGATGGGCAAGCACGCTCAGCCGATCACCATCCGGCGGATCACCACCCGCGAGGGCCAACTGCTGGAGAGCAGCGTGCTCAACACGCAGCTCGCGCCGAGCCCGCCGATCCTCAGCGAACCGCGCCAGGCCTCGACCGCCTATTTTCACATCACCGACAACCGCGCCCAGGAGTTCCGCCTCGAGCCGGCCAAGCAGTGGACCTTCGCCCTGCCCGACGGCCAGCAGCCGCTGCGCGACGAGATCCCGCCCGAGGCGCGTCCCGACGGCAACGTCAGCTTCGTGCGCGTCAACAGCCCGCAGACCGCCTATCAGGTCACGAGCATGATGCAGAGCGTCTGCCAGTGGGGCACGGCCGGACGCGCCGCCTCGTTGGGAAGGGTGGTGGCGGGCAAGACCGGCACGACCAACGATTACCGCGACGCCTGGTTCATCGGCTACTCGCCGGACTTGCTGGCCGGAGTCTGGGTCGGGTTCGACGACGGCCGGATCAGCCTCGGACACGGCGAGGGCGGCAGCCGCGCTGCGCTGCCGATCTGGATCGACTTCATGCGCGCCGCCCTGGCCCAGAAGCCCAATCGCCAATTCACCCGCCCCTCGGGCCTGGCCTTCGTCACCATCGACAAGGACAACGGCTACCTCCCCGGCGAGACCACCCAAGAGACGATCCTCGAAGTGTTCAAGGTCGGCACCGCGCCCACCGGCGTCGCGCCGATCATCTCCACTCCGCGGCTGGAGGAGTTCGGCCGCTTGGACATGGAACAGGAGCTGCCGCTGCCCCAGCAGCCGATGATCGACGCCGAGCTGCCACAGCCCGAGCTGCAGCCGGTGGAGGAACAGGCTCCGCCGCTGCTGGACCTGCTCGAGTTCGAACCCCTATCACAGGAAGACGAAAAATGATCCCCGATCTGCTGAGTCCGATGCTCTGCCCGGCCAACGACTCGATGAGCATGACCGGCTGGCAGGTCTGCGCACGTAGCGCGGGCTTCCACGCCGGACTGATCGGCTCGGTGCTGGTGCACCTGTATTACACCAGCCGCGCCTGGCGCTACCGCTGGCAAGGCACGCTGATCAACCTGGCGCTGTTCGTGGCCTGCATGGTGTTGCTCTCAATGCTCGACAGGCTGCCCTTGGAAGACAACGTCGCCAACCGCTTCATCATCGGCACACTGGCCGGTTCCTTCCTGGGCTACGCGGTGTTCGGCGGAGCACTGGCGCGCTGGAATAAAGAGATGGCCAATCCCGACCTGGTCGACGGCGCGGTGCGGCTGTGTCTGCCCTGGGGCTTTGCGCTGCTGTTCTGGTTGATCGCCGCCTATACTCCCGAGGCAGCCAGCGGCTGGGCCTCGTTCGTCGCGCAATTGCTGTTGGGGCTCGGCGCGCTGGGATTCCTCGCGCGACTGTTGGTTTGGGTTTTTACATCTGGAGATTAAACCGCGTCAGTCGCTGATAATCAGACCGACCACCACCACCACGATCAACACCAGGCTGACAAAGGCCAATAGGAACCAGCCCGGATGGAAGCTCTGGTGAAAGATAATCTGCCAACCCTTGGCAGCCCTTTGATATAGCTCGGCTGTCTCCTCGTCGTGCGGATCGATCGCCAGGGCGATGCGCAGCTCCTTGCGCGCCTCATAGACTTGGCCCGCGGCCATCAGCGCCTTGCCGTAATGCAAACGGCTCTTGGGATCCAGCGGATCGAGGTCGACCGCCTTTTCCAGGGTCGCCAGAGCCATCTCGCTCATCTGGTTGC
This sequence comes from Candidatus Alcyoniella australis, assembly GCA_030765605.1. Lineage (NCBI taxonomy): Bacteria > Candidatus Lernaellota > Candidatus Lernaellaia > Candidatus Lernaellales > Candidatus Alcyoniellaceae > Candidatus Alcyoniella > Candidatus Alcyoniella australis. Next base: position 219 of record JAVCCG010000051.1, on the reverse strand, counting down.
GCAGGTGAACCAGCCCCAGGTTGCGCTGGTACAGCGGGTTGGACGGGTCGAACTTGATCGCCTGATGCAGGCTGCGCGCGGCCTCCTCCAGCCGACCGGCGTTGAACGCCTCCTTGCTCTGGGCAAACGCTTTACGCGCCTGCTTCTCCAGCTTGGTATGCGCGGCCCCTTCACAGACCTGCTGCGCCAGATCAACGTCGATCTCCCGGGACAGCATCC
>JAVCCG010000050.1 GCA_030765605.1 Candidatus Alcyoniella australis | reverse complement strand
TGAGACACCAGCCGCGGTGGCTGGACTCAACTAACCGAGTCTCCGGAGAACCCGGGGCGATTCAGTTTCGTTTGTGTGCTACCTACACAAGCCGCGAGCGCTATTGACAGAAAGGCCGTGTAATGCGAATCTGTGTGCAAAGAACTGGGTGCGGCATAGGATCTGAATTCTTATCTATTCCCAATGCTTATTGGAGAATTACGTTATGATCAAGAAGACCGTCCATGCGCCTCAAGTGCTTTGCGAGGCTTACGATTACGATAAACCAGTGCCATTCAGCCGTGGAATGCGCTTGGATATTCGGGGAGTGTCGATAATGATGCTCTCGGGCACGGCCAGTGTTGACGAACGCGGCCAGACCGTCAACGTGGGCGACCTGCGGGCTCAAACGCAACGTATGTTCCACAACGTCACAGAACTACTCAAGACCGAGGGCTTCCAATGGCACGACGTGGTGCATACTAGGCTCTATCTACGCGATATCGATAGAAATTATCAAGAACTTGCCGAGGAACGCATTGAGTTCTTCAAGCAGCAGAACCTTGAGCGACTGCCAGCATCGACCTGCGTGGAAGCCCGTCTGTGCCGGCCGGAGCTGCTGGTGGAGATTGAGGTTCTGTGTGTCCGCGATAGCAAAGAATCAGGTTGAGAATATGCGCGGATCGGCATATCAGATGACAATCAAAGGGAAACCCACGGTACTGCTGATTCAACCACATTCCGGGTTCTGGGAGAGGTTGCGAAAGGCCAACGTAGTACCGTTAGGATTGCTCAGCATCGCCAGCGGTTTGCCCGATACTTTCGATATAGAAATCATTGATCTAAGATCAGATTCCAATTGGCAGTCCAAGGTGCGTGAGGTGCTGGGCCGCAACTGCATCCTCGTTGGAATCACGACCAATACCGGGCCGATGATCTCCAGCGCGTTGGCCGTGGCCGCGATGATCAGGGAGATCTCTGATGTTCCGATTGTCTGGGGAGGCGTTCATCCGAGCCTCGTGCCGGAGCAGACTGCCGGCAGCTCCCTGGTCGATATCGTTGTTCGTGGCGAGGGAGAATTTATTTTCAGCGAGGTTGCGCAACGCCTGTCGGAGGGGGCGTCGCCCGCTGAGTTGAACGATATTTGCGGATTGGCGTTCAAACAAGGAGATCAGATAACAGTTACACCCGATACGCCGCTGATCGATCCCGCACGGATTCCGACTCCCGCATACCAGCTTTTAAATATCGAGCGCTATCTGCCGAAGTACAACGGCAGGCGGAGCCTGGCCTACCAATCGTCCAGGGGCTGCCACAGGAAGTGCGCCTATTGCTACAATTCGATCGTCAACAAGGGACGTTGGAGGGCGTTGGGCGCGGAGCGCGTGCTTAACGAGCTGCGAGACCTTCACGATCAATATAGATTCGACGAGATCTATTTTATTGACGACAACTTCTTTTGCAACGACCAGCGTTCCGAGACGATAGTTGAGGGGCTTTGCAAGACACCACTGACATATATGATTCAAGGGGTTGATATCGATTCGATCAGCCGCATGGACGAGCCTTTTCTGGCGCTGCTGGCGCGGTCCGGTCTCAGACGTATCAGTATTGGGATCGAATCTGGATCGCCCAGCATGCGACAACAATTGAATAAAAGTGAATCGATTGCACAAATCGAAGCGCAGATCACCCGACTCAGCAAATACCAGATTCAATTGTACCTGTCATTCATTATCAATCTGCCGGGGGAGAGGCTGGATGACATCCGCCAAACGATCCGACTGATAAGAAAACTACACCGATTGAACCCGAACGTACTCTCCTCGCCACTCTACTTTTACGCGCCCTATCCGCAGACCCAGCTTTATTATTCCTCTGTCCAGCAGGGCTTTCAACCGCCGGAGAGCTTAGAACAATGGGGGTCCGTGAGCTTCGATATGCCCAATCTCAGCCCTGCTGGCGACATCGACAGGCGGATGCTGCTCGGGTTGTCGTTCTCCTCGTACTTTATCGACGATAAAATCTTAATGTATATCGATTCCCGTTTCCTGGCTGCTCTCGCGGCTCTACCGGCCGATGGCAGAGTATCGTTTCAACAAATTGATGTTCTCGGCCATGCCCGAGCGTTCCCTGCTTAGGATGCTGTCGATCAGGAAATGATTGTCAAGCAACAGCTCTACCGGGTACTTAAACGCTTTCCTCGCCAATGGGACATGCTGCAACGGCTGGCAGAGGGAGATTCAGAGCAGAAAAACGAGCTGCTGGCCGAGATCATTGCGCAGCATCCGGGAGCCTGGCTCGACATCGGCTGTGGCACCGGACGCTTCGTCGAGCTGTTCTTCCCACAACAATATCTTGGCCTGGATACCGACCCGTTGCGCATTGAGATCTGCCGACAACAGCATCGAGCCTATCGCTTCCTCTCGGCTGCGCCCACTGAACTGTTCACAGGCGACGAGCTTTTTCAGGGAGTTCTGATATCGCACGTGCTGCACCACCTGCCCGAGGCCGAGCATCTCGAGCTGCTGAGGGTCTGCCGCCAGCTGTTGGACCCCAAGGGGGTGGCCGTTATTTTCGAGTGGGCTCCGCCCTTAAAAGACACCCCGCGTTTCCACAGGATATTTTACAGATATTTCGAGACCGGCAGGCAACACAACACGCCTGGGGAATGGGCGGAAAAGCTCGGTCGATCGGGGTTTCGGCAGATTGAGACGATCGTCTTGCGCAATCCGCGGTTTCTGTCCTTTATGATCACCGCGCAGGGCCGATGAACAATCCAGCCAACCGCCTGCGGTCAATGCGCGACTATCTGGCCAGCGCCTCGAAGTGCTCGGGCATGCCCCTGTGTTGCGCCATCGAGGTCACCAGCAGGTGTAACCTCGACTGCGTCTTCTGCAACCGCTCGAGCCTTGACCGGCCCGACGGGGACATGGACAAGCGCCTCTTTCAGCAGATCGTCGACGGCGGCAAGGACTTCCTCGAGTTCGTTTACCTCAACGGAGCAGGGGAGTCCTGCCTGCACCCCGACCTGCCCGAGTTGGTTGAGCATTGCACGCGTAACGGGATCATCACGCAGTTGCCCACCAACGGCACCCTGCTAACGCCCGAGCTGTCCTCCGACCTGCTCGATGCCGGGCTGGGACAGTTCCTGATCGGCATCGACGGCGTCAACGCGCAAACGTACGAGAGGGTGCGCCGCGGAGCTGATTATCGCCAGCTGGCGGACAACGTCCGCATGCTGGCCGAGCTTAAGCTGAAAAAACGCTCTTCAACCTCGATTGTGATCCAGATGGTGCTTATCGATGACAACCGCTCCGAGGCCGGGCTGCTTGAGCCGAGCTGGCGCATTCCGGGCATCGACGGAGTCAGACTCAAGGCCGACGAGCGGGCCGGTGCGCGGACCGGACCGTCGTACAAGTCGAGCAATCGCAAACAATGCCTGTTCGCTTGGCAGGGCCCCTACTGGATAAACTGCAACGGAGACCTTATGCATCACGGGTACGGCCACTCGGACGAGCAGACCGTCCAGCGCAATTACTCCGAGGTGCTCAGCCCCGGCTTCAGGTACAGGTCATGGCGCGAAGTGGTCAACGGGCCGGAGATGATTGAGTTCCGCTCCTGCCAGGCCCGGCGCAGGTTCGACCTCTGCGGCCCCTGCAGCGGCTGTCGCGCTTACGGCCCCCCCCCCCACCTGGCCTGGGCCACGTTTCTGCCCAACAACGGCCGCCTACGACTGGCTGTGCGCCATTTTGAGAACGCCTCGCGGCTTCTGGGATTCTCCAGGCTGATGCCGGGGCTGGTCAGCGACTGAAACGGCCCGGGCTAAGAGGATCGGCGGGTTTTGCATCTACCTGGGGGCGCCGCCCGCGCGCTTGAGGTAGACAGGCAGGTTCCCGCGGCTGATTGCCGGACGATAGTCGCTACGGATCAGCTCACACAACCCTGGCTCGAACCGCACCAACAGCCGCAGCCCGTCGTCGGCCACGATCACGTCCGGCCGACGGTCCAGATAGTACTCGCCGGGCCGCATGCTCTGTCCGCTGTCCGCGAAAAAGGCCTGGGGAAAGCGTTGCATTAGATCGGCCTTTATCCGGGTCGAACGTGGGTCATCGCCCATTGCGGTCTGCATCCGCAGCAGTTGGTCTAGGTTGGCGACCACATGGGGCGGAAGCGTCTCTCCCACCGACGGGATGAAATCGTTGGAGTAGATCGAGAAACGTTCGCCGACCGTGGATTGCAGCCAGAGTTGGGATCTGCTTAATGCCAGCGGCGAGTAGGCTTGATACTCGATTTGCAAATCTTGATACTCGATCGGCCGCGTGTTTTTACCCGCTTGGTCCGCGCAGAGCGCTGAGGCGGAAAGCGACGCGAACGAGTGACGGACCATAATGAAATCTTTGGCGGGCACCGCGATCATTATCAGCGAGCAGGCGGCCAGCAGCGCAGGAGACCATCCCCGCAGAGATTGGAGACCAGACCTGTGCAGCAGGGCGCTCAGCCAACGCGCCCAGCGAATGCCGGCGAACGGCGCCAGCATAAAGATCTGGCTCCAGTAGTTCTGCAGAAACGTGGCACCTACGACCAGATGCAGACCCAGGATCAGCCCGACCGAGCCCAGCACTGCCAGCGAGAGCGCGCGAAGCTGGCTGCGCTCGGGCCGTGCGATCTGCCGGAACAGCTCCACCAAGGCTGGAACCGCCACCAGCAGTATGCCGAACAAGTCGGCCCGGTAAGAGGGCTCCGAGGTGTCGCCCTTGGCCAGTACCGCAATCGACAGATACCCGGGGACTTCGGCGAGCTCGCTCCACGACCAGTGCCAAATAAAGGGCAGCGAACACACGAGCAGCGCCAGCGGCGTCAGTAACAACGCTGCCAGCCACCTGAGGCGCAGCCTGCGCGCGCGGACCTCGAGGCTGGCGGCCAGCGCGAGGGGAGCCAGAATCAGCGCCATCTCGCCCCGCAGGCAGACTGCGGCCCAAATTGCCAGCACTCCGCCGAGCCGCCCCCGTCCGGATTGAGACCCAAGCAAGAGGACCATGCCTAGCAAGCCGACCGCTGCACACACAGCGTCCTGACGCAGCTCGGAAACCTTGAACAGCAAATGCGGACAGGCGGCCAGCAGCGCCAGGGCGCAGGTCGTGGCTAGGGGGAAGCGCCGCTCGAGCAACAGCCTAGGCATCCACAGCAGCGAGGCCAGGCTCAGCAGCAGAAGCCCGATGCCGTAACAACGCGAGACCAGCGGCGACCAGGCGGCCGGGGCGATCCAAGCCAGGGGAGCGAAGACGATCCAGGCTCCCGGATCGAAGTTGTTGGAGAAGAAATCCTTGAGCAGCACTTGATGATCGAGCAGCAGCCTGGTCTCCAGGAAGCGCATCGTCTCGTCTAGGTCGACCGGGTAGACGCAGACGGAGATCGATACGAATACCAGCAGTGTCGCGGCTGCAAGCAACACCGCGACGGCCCATTGCGCCTTGGAGCATAAAGGGGAGGCGGGCTTTTCCCGGCCCGAGTTCCGGATATCCCGCAAGCTCTGCACTCCTTTCACTTTAACTGCCTAGTCATTTATACTATCATAATTACTTGAGTGTTCCGCGGTTTCCGGAAAACCAAGCAGCAGACGGTATTACCCGGGTCATCCGGATGGTCGTCCTTGGCGATAAACAGTTGATTCCGCCGTCCGTGTAGCGAGAGTGTAGTTCTCACCTAATCTGGAGTCATGGCTGCAAGATGGCGAAAGCACTGCTGATCAATCCGGCGAATAATCTGCTGTCCAATTATCTTTATCGCAGCCTGATTGTCCCCCCCATCCCGCCGGCCAACCTGGCCTATTTGGCTGCGAAGGCCGCTGAGCACGGCGACCACACCGTAGATATTCACGACCAATTCTTGGAGCGCACGCCCACCGCGCAGCTCGCACGCCTGGCCGTCGAGGGACGATACGAGCTGGTTGGCATCTCCTGCCTGACGACCTCCGACAGCGCGGTATGCGACCTGGGGCAGGCCCTGCGGCGCGAGGGATTTCAGGGAAAGATCGTGTTGGGCAATACACACGCCTCGGTCTACGCCGACTCGCTGTTGCGAACCGGATGGTTCGATATCGTGGCCCACGGCGAGGGGGAGTTGACTTTTAAGCAGCTGCTCGACAACCAGAGTCGTGCCGAGCCGTTGGAACGGATCGCCGGCATCTCCTTTCTAAGCAATGGGGAGTTGCAGGCAACTCAGCCGCGCGAGCTGATCCATAACCTAGATTCGCTGCCACACCCTGCGTGGGACCGGCTGCCGATCGGGCGTTATAACTACCATCCCTCGCTGTTCCTCTACGAGCCGACGTTGCCGATCCAGGCCTCACGCGGTTGCCCCTACAACTGTTTCATGTGCGCACAGGACGCACTGCTCAAGCCGTTCCGCCGCCGGTCTCCCGCCTCGGTGGTGGCTGAAATCGAAGAAAATATTGGGCGCTACGGCGTTCGCAGCTTCGGCTTTCTCGACAGCTACTTCCCTCCGGACAGGGCCTGGGGCGAAGAGTTCGTCCGCCGTGTGCGCCGTGATTTAGCCAGCCTCAGTTTCCGGTTCTGCATCGAGGCCCGTAGCGATGGGATCGACGAACCGCTGTTTCGGGAGTTGGCCAAGATCGGGCTGCACAATGTGGCCGTGGGCTTCGAGGCGGGCACCGACGAGTCGCTGACCCGCATCGGCAAGGGGACGACCGTTGAACAGGGGCGCCGGGCGATGGACGTTCTGCGCCGGATCAAGGTATCCACCACCGGATTTTTCATGATCGGCTTCCCCTGGGAGGACGAGGCGATGATTCGCCGAACGATCAGCTACGGGCTCGATCTGCGGCCGGACTTACTCAAGTTCAACATCGCCGTGCCGCTGCCCGGAAGCCGTTTTCACGACTGGCTGATCCAGAAGTCACGGGACGACATCGAATGCGATGAGATGACCGCCTGGACCGGCCTGCTGCGAGGCTCCAAGCGCAAGGCCCGCTACGACTACACATCCTTGACGGACCGAACCCTATTGCGTTTGCAGCGCAAGGGAATGATCCGGCACTACTCCCGGCCCTCGGTGCTGCTGCGCCTGATCAGGTTCGGGACATTGCGCCCAAGAAACCTGCTGCCGATGGCCCTGATCTGGCTGAGGCTCCTCAACCCCTTGACCCGAGGCGGGAGACAGGCTTGAGCGTCGCCCTGATAGTTCCGGGTTCGCCGTTGCTCAGCCAGATGAGCCACGCGGCTTGGAAAACCGCGATGCTGATGCCGCCGCTAGGGCTGGTGCAGCTCGCGGGATATTTGCGGGCCAATGGGGTGGAGACGACGATCATTGACGCGGTGCGCCGTCCGATGGACCCGCAGCGTTGCGCGCAAGCCCTGATCGAGCTCTCCCCACGATTGATCGGGTTCTCGGTGCTGACCTGGAACTACTGCTTCACCGTCCAGACCGTGAAGGCGTTGCGCCGAGGCGGCTGGGGCGGGGCGATCGTCTTTGGCAACATCCACGCGGCGGTCTTCCGCGAAAGGATCCTGTCCGAGGGCTGGGCCGACTATGTCGTGGTCGGCGAGGGGGAGCGCCCGTTGTTGGAGCTGGCGCGACGGATCGAGGCCGGCCAAAGCGGCGTCGGAATCCCCGGGGTCATCAGCGCGGTGCAGATCAACGAGCTGTGCAACGGGCCGTCGCTGTTAGTTGAGAACCTAGACGAGCTGCCGTTGCCCGACTGGAGTCTGATCGATATCGGCTGGTACCTCGACCGACGGCTGCCGATTGCGCGTGAAGCGCTGCTGCCGATCTGCGCCTCCCGCGGATGCAGGTTCAATTGCAGCTTCTGCTCGCAGGAAAAGTACGTGCCGCGCTTCCGCCATCGCTCGGTCGCTGGGCTGATCGGCGAGATTGAGCGCGATCTGTGCGAGTTCGACACTCACGGCCTGGCCTTTCTCGACGCGGCCTTCCCCTGGTCCGAGGAGTTCGGCATCGAGTTCTGCGACACGCTGGTCAAGACGGGACTCGATCGGCGGATCGGATGGTGGTGCGAGACGCGGGCCGATGTGGTCACTCCCCGGTTGCTTAAAAGCATGGTTAGGGCAGGCTGCAGGCACATCCTATACGGTTTCGAGTCCGGCGAGCCCCGCATGCTGCTGGCAATGAACAAGGGCCTGACGGTCGAGCGCTCGTTGAAGGCGGCCGCGTGGACCAGGGAAGCCGGCCTGCCGTTCCACGCCTTTCTGATCATCGGCTATCCGGGCGAGACGATCGGCAGCGCCCTGCGTACAATCCGCCTGGCGCTGCGGCTGCGACCGACAACCGCCAAGTTCCACTTGGCCATGCCGATGCCCGGGTCGCGGTTCTATCAGGACGTCAAGCATCTGCTTAAAATCGACCTCTCGGACCCGCAGAGCGCGGCCGGGTTCACCAGTTGGAACAACTGGTCTCTCCATTTGGGCCGACCGGTCTTCGTCCCCGCGGGGATGAGCGCGCGCACCCTGCAAGCCCTGTACTGGTTGGCGCACCTGCTGTTCTATGGCCGCCCCTGGAAAATCGTTTCCCTGTTGCGGAGCGGTCAGATGCGAGCCTCCAGCCTGTGGTACGCCGGTTTGGTGCTGGTCGAAGGAATGCTGCACAGGGGATCGCACAAAGAGATGGACTGCCAAGAGGGGCGGTCGCCGGAAGAAGAAACCCGGCGCGCAGAGCAATAACCGTTACCCCGGCTGCGGCAGACGCCAATCAGATTCATACTGTTCGGCGCGGGGCGAGGACATCAACGAGCAGCCGTAGGCCGACGACTGCGAATCGCCGTAGCTCGCGGCGAGCGATCGACCCGCGTAACAAGCGCAGCAGCCCGCCCGGCGAGAAGTAGAACAGGATGAACGACAACAGCACCCAGCGCCTAGTCTGTCCGAACGGGCGATTGGCGACCGTGCGCCGCGTATCAAGAGGCTTTCTTAGGAAGTAGAAGCGCTCGATTTGTTCACT
>JAVCCG010000049.1 GCA_030765605.1 Candidatus Alcyoniella australis | reverse complement strand
GGGTCGTGGGTTCCGAAAATTTCGTCCATGTTGATTTCACTTGCTTTTTCGTGATTGTCTTGAACTTGAAATGCTTTTGGCAAGAAAATCTTGCTCGAAATTGACCCTTCCCCCTGAACCGAGTCCGGTTTAAATGTTAGCTTTGGTCTCTTCTGAAGGGGGAAGAAATGGCCAAGAAGACCAATGTCGAGAAGGTGATTCGCAATCTCCGCAAGGTCGAGGCTCTTTAATCTCAAGGGCGTACATCATAGGGTCGAATTCGGGATCAACATGTTTCGAACGTCGCAGATTGCGAGTAGATTATTCACATAAACAATTCATCTTGCTAAAATAGGCTAATTCAGATAGTCTCGCAACGTATTGATTTCATTGACGGACGAGTTTTGGCGAGCGCCAGCTCGTCAACGAGGCGCACAAGGCGCCGCGGTAGAAGCTTCATGAATAGTCCGGGCTGGACGAACGTCAATGGTTGAGCCGGCTTGAAAGTGTCTCAGACGCCGCCACAAGCTGCTTCCAGCGGGCCTGCGCGCACGGTCGGCTACCTGCTAGTCACACTGTTCGCCCTCGGCTTTACCGTTATTTTCGCGCAGCGAATGATCGATCAGCGGACGCGTGGCGTGGCGATCTCAGAACTGGCGCTGTTCACCCAGACCCACAATAACATCTTGCTGCGCGGGGCGATGCTCAACAGCGAGGAGGGCAACCACAACGCCTTTCATGTCAGCCCGATCATCTGGCCGCTCTCGCTGATCTACTGTTGCCGCCCCTCGCCGGACACGCTGTTGGTGCTCAACGTGCTGTTGATCGCGTTGGGGGGCGTGTTGCTCTACGGCCTGGCGCTGAGGGAGCTCGAGGGTCCGTTGCTCGCGCTGCTCGCGGCGCTGGTCTTCTTCTGCTGGCCCGCGGTCCACGGCCTGGCTCTGTCCGGCTACCACCCGCTGGTGGCGGCGGTCCCGCTGCTGATCTGCTTTCTGCGCTCGATCAGTGCGCAACGGCTCCGGCCGCTCGCGATCTTCGCGTCGTTTACACTGTTGTTGGCGGTGCGCGAGGATCTGGCGCTGACCACCACAGCAATCGGCCTCTGGCTGCTGCTCGCCCGAAAAAAACGCTTCTGGGGAGCGCTGATCCTGGGCGTCTGGCTGTGCTGGCTGGTCCTCTCCACCCAGGTGATCATGCCCGATTATCAACGGCGCGTGGACCGCACGCAGATCCTCAAACAGGACGAACACCGGCGCCGATACGATTTCCTGGTCCACGGCCGGATCCAGGGCTCGCTGTTGAATAAACCCCGGAGCGGAAGCTACATGCTCGGCCTGTTCGGCGGTCTGGGCTTCGTCCCCCTGGGATCGCCGGCCGTTGCCGCGCTGAGCCTGCCGACCCTGGGCCTGAACCTGCTGAGCTGGTACCCGGGACAGCGCTGGCTGGCCAGTCATTACTCGGCCGCCGCGGTTCCGGTGCTGGCGGTGGCATTCGTTTTCACCTTGAAGAGGCGCGGTTCGAGGCGGCGTCTTCTTTTATTGCTGCTGGCGATGGTTGTGGCCCTGGGCACCGCGGCCTGGAGCGCTCAGGGCCCGCAGAAGCTCTACAATCCGCAACAGCGTTACCATCGCACCTGGCTGGACTGGCCTGAGCTCAGCCGTCCGCAGGCCGAGTACTGCCGACGGACGATGGCCGCGGCCGTTCAGACCTGCAACCGCACGATGGTCAGCGGCAGCGTAGCCGTCTTGTCCGATGGAGAGGTATCGTTCGTCAACTCATTCAATGCGAGGCTGCTGGCCGCCAATCCCGGCATTGACTGCCTGATCCTCGACCAACACAACTTTCCGGAATGGGCGCTGGCCCATGAGTTCGAGCCCCGCATCACGGACTCCATTGCTAAACGTTTCGATCTTGTGAACGCTTCGCGCGACCAGCGTATTCTCTGGTTCCATCGAAAACAGCTCCATCGATGACAGCTTCGCCGGGAGGAGCGCTCCCGGGGCATCTGCTCTCAGACTTGCTTTATGGAAGTTGCGTGTCCCTCGCCAAAATTAGATCACGGGTGATTTCGACCTCTGGTTCGGGTCATCGCTCATCCGCAGCAGCGGGTCCCATAGGCGGAAGCCTCAGCCCGGGCAGTGGTTCAAGTAAAATGCCGTCAAATGTACGCACTCCGGCCCTGATCGACATATACCGCTCACAGCCTGAAATCAGCGAACCCTACGCCGCGTCAGGCCATTCGTAGCGATGGTGCAGGGCGCCGACTCGCGGCAGGGCGATGACTAGCGCGGCGTCCGAAGATCGCGTGGCGCAATCGCCTTTCGCTTCTCTGCCGCAGCCCTCGCACACGCCACTCTAATCGCGCTCCGCAGCTCTCGTACGTTGCCTGGCCAGGGGTGGCGGCGGAGCAAATGAGCCGCCGCCGGCTGAATCCGAAGAGCCGATCCTTCTCCCACCCCGCACTCCCCGATAAACGCCCTCGCCAGCATCGTGATGTCGCTGGGCCGCTCGCGGAGCGGAGGGATCTGCACGACGGCCGCGGCGACACGGTAATACAGATCGACCCTGAACGTCCCCTCGTCCACCAGCGCCTTCAGATCCCGATTGGTCGCCGCGACGACTCGGACGTCCACGGGGATCGCCCGGCTACTGCCCACCCGCACAACCTCGCCCTCCTGGATCACCCGTAGCAGAATGGCCTGGAGGTCCAGCGGCAGATCGCCGATCTCGTCGAGAAACAGCGTTCCGCCATTGGCGACTTCGAAGTGGCCCTTGCGCCTGGAGATCGCCCCGGAGAACGCTCCTTTCTCGTGGCCCAGGAACTCGCTCTGTGCCAGGCCCTCAGAGATAGCGCCACAGTTGATGGCGATAAAGGGATTGGCTCGACGACCGCTGTACCAGTGGATGGCGCGGGCTACGCCCTCCTTGCCAGTGCCTGTTTCGCCCTGGACCACGACTGGAAAATCGGCCGGCGCATAGACCTTGCGAACCTCCTGGAAAATCTTGGCCAGGTTCGCATCCCGGGTGACCAGTTGCTTTTCAGGCCCGTATTCCAGGGCCTCGATGCGTCGGAGCGCTTTCATGGTAAAAAGCATACGGGAGGGCGGCTGCTACAGTCCTCGCCAAACGTTCGCCTTGTGATCGTATTTTTATCGCCTGCGGTTCATTTCCTTTGACGACTCGTATTAGAGTCGCCAGACTATCGTGAGAAGATCGTTTCGCGGAAAACGGATGAGTATGAATAAGCGCACATTTTTAATGGGTCTGGTGGTTCTTGTTTTTTCCACCTCGGTCTGCCTGGCCGCGGACTCGACCAACACGATAACTGCCCAGGTCATCCGTGCCGTCGACGGCGACACCCTGGAAGTGCTGATCGACGGCCACTCCGAGAAGGTCCGGCTCATCGGCGTGGACACGCCGGAGACCGTGCATCCGAGCAAGCCAGTCCAGTACTACGGTAGGGAGGCCAGCGCCTTCACGCACCGCATGGCAGATGGCAAGACGGTGCGCCTGGAACTCGACCAGGCGAGCGCAGCCACTGGGCATCGTGATCACTATGGCAGGCTACTGGCCTACGTGTTCTTACCCGACGACACCCTGCTGAACGCCGAGATCATCAAGCAGGGCTACGGCCACGCGTACACGCGGTTTCCGTTTTCCAGGATGGAAGAGTTCCGCGCGCTCGAACGCGAGGCGCGTGAGGCTGGCAGGGGGTTGTGGGGCCCAGGAGGAGAAGCGATGCCAACGCCATCACCAACGCCGGCGGATCGGTCGTGCCTGATCAAGGGCAACATCAACTCCCGCGGCGAGAAGATCTACCACTTGCCTGGCATGCAGTATTACGCCCAGACCGTGATCGACGAGTCGTCCGGCGAGCGCTGGTTCTGCACGGAAGAGGAGGCGATAGCGGCGGGGTGGCGTAAATCCAAACGGTAGCCGTCCGCGCTTACCCGCAAACGCGTACTTCACCTTCTGGCAAGTCCAACCAGTATCCAACGTGCAGCTTCGTCTTGATCAGCCCCTGGACTTCACGCGGTGGAATCCTTTTTCCATTACCGGTCATCCTGCACAGAGCCCGGACCAGCTTGTGTTTGGTGTCCGCGATCTGGTGATCGTAGATCGGGTTGTCGGCAGCGTCGCAGGCTCCCCAGATGCTGTCGTAGATTTCGCGCTTG
>JAVCCG010000048.1 GCA_030765605.1 Candidatus Alcyoniella australis | reverse complement strand
GTCTTTGACGAAAACGTCCGCCCCACGGTCCACAAAGCGCACAACGTCTGGTACGACTACATCTATTTGGCCAACTTCGGCCAGGCGGCGCGCGATTACCAGTGGACGATCGAGGACGACCTGCGCCAGCTCGAGAAGTTCCCCGATGGGCCCAAACTGCGCATCATTCCTCCGATGCCCGAGTGCGAGCTCGACCCGATTGGCGAAATACTCAAGCAGCTGAGCGAGGCTCTGGGACTGGAAGAGGTTCTGGACTTCAAATCGAACTGCGCCGAGGGGCGCCAGATCGAGAACCGCTGCCCCACGGACTACGTCTGGCAGCGCAACTCCTGGGAGATCTCTTGCGGCGGCAGCGATAACCTGCGCCAGACCTACGCCGGCATCGACTACATCACGCCCTACTGGATTGGGCGCTACTACGGCTTCGTGCCGCCGGGCAATCCCAATGCCGACGACGACGATGACGACGATATGGCGCCGGACGACGATGACATCCCCGAGCGCGACGGCGACGACGAGGGCGGATCGGGCGGGTACGATTCGTCCGACGACGATGACGACAAAGCGTGCTGCGGCGGTTGAGGAAACAGGGATTAGGCGATGAACAATAGACGCCTGATCTTGTGGTTGCTGATCGTCGCGCTGACCGCGCTGTCTTTGGCCATGGCCGCGGGATGCACGTCTGACGACGACGACGACGACGACGTCACGGACGATGACGATGATGACGACGATAACGACGACGACCAGACGGACCCGGGCGATCCGATCGAGCCCACCGCGGGCTATCTGGAGCGTCAGGCCGAGTACCTGGCCTACTGTTCGGCGGGCAACGGCCCGGGCGAAGGCGGGATTCACGGTCAGGTCTGCCGCCTGGCAATGGACGCTCAGACCCTCGACGAGCAGGCGATCGACAATTCCTGCCAGAAGATCGACGAGCGTCTGGACTGTTCCGACTTCGACCTGAATTCGATTCTGCGAATGCTCTACCTGTTCCGCGACCACCCGACCCTCAGCGATGAGACGTGCTCCCAGCTTGAGCAGACCGTGCTCAACTTCAAGTACTGGCTCGACGAGCCCGGAGACGACGACGTCTGTTGGTGGTCGGAGAACCATCAGATCCTCTATCACACGGCCGAGCTGCTCGCCGGGCAGCTGTTCTACGACGAGGTCTTTCCCAACTCGGGCATGACCGGGGCCGACCACGTGGCACACGCCCTGCCCCTGCTGCAACGCTGGCTGGAGCTGCGCGGCAGGATCGGCTTTGTCGAGTGGCACTCCAACGTCTATTTCAACGAGGACATCCCGGCGCTGGTCAACCTGGTGGACTTTGCCCAGGACGAGCAGATCGCTCTGCGCGCCTCGATGCTGCTTGATCTGCTGGCGTTCGACTTCGCCAATAACTACTACCGCAATCTCTACGCCACGACCCACGGCCGCACCTACCAGAACAAGCTGATCGAGGGCAGCCGCGACAGCACCAACGAGGCGGCCTACGTGATGCTCGGGCTGGCCGACTATCAAAGCGACGGCAACTTCGCCGCCGTGGCCCTGGCCACCAGCACCGACTACTGGCCCCCGGCGCTGCTTGAACCACTCGCGGCCGACGCGCGGCTGAACCACGAGGCGCGCGAGCGGGACGGGATCGATGTGATCGACGGGCCGGACTACGGCATCGGCTACACCGATCACGAGGACGTGATGTTCTGGTGGGGTATGGGCGCCTACGCCGAGCACCACGTGATGATGGGCACGTTGCAGCTGGTCGAGGACTTCGATATGTGGGACGGCTGGCTGTGGTCCGACATCTCGTTCCTGCGTCTGCTGGTCGGCAGCCCGCTGCTGCCCGTGGTCGCCGAGATCTTCGACGATCTGACCCGCGGCCCGGCCCTGGAGACGATCAACACCTACACCTTCCGCACGCCGTACTATCAGCTCTCGGGCGCCCAGGATTTTAAAAAGGGGATGTGGGGCGCGCAGGCGCACATCTGGCAGGCGACCATCGACTTCGACGCGCGGGTCTTCACCAGCTATCCCGGCGGCATGGCCGGCGATTACATGGCCGGCGAATGGACCGGCGGCTGGTTCCCGCGGGCCACGATCCACCGCAATGTGGCTGTGCTGCAGTACTACAGGCGCTCGATACCGCTGGCCGACGATCTGTTCTTCACCGATTACACCCACGCCTTTTTCCCGGTGGCCGGCTTTGACCAGGTCGTGCAGCAAGCCGGCTGGACCTTCGGCCGCAAGGGCGGGTCGTACGTGGCGCTGTATTCGCAAAATCCCACGCAGTGGGTCGACAACGAGGGCGAGCCGCCCTTTGAGCTGCGGGCCGATGGCAAGAGCAACGTCTGGATCTGCGAGCTGGGCTGCGCGGACGATAACGGCGACTTCGATTCGTTCGTCGAACAGATCGCCGCGGCCCCGCTGAGCGTTGGGGCCTGGACCGTGTTCTACGAGTCGCCCTCAATCGGCGAGGTCAACGTGAGCTGGGACGGGCCGATGCTGGTCGAGGGAAATCCGATAGACCTCGGGCCGTTCAAGCGCTGGGACAATAAATATTCCTCGCACGAGTTCGACACCAACCCCACACGAATCGAGTTCGACGGCCAGCGCCTGGAACTCGACTTTGACGAGCCCTATCGCAAATACTGGCTGGAATATTAATCAGGCCGCTGCTGCGGCGCGGGGTCACTGTATGGGAACGTTGTCGTAGACGATCCTGATCGTCGTCGGCGTCAGCCGTGAGTACAGCGACTGGTTGAGTTCCTCGAGGGCCTGTGGGTCGAAGTATTGCGGGTGGGTCGTGCTCGTGCAATAGACGGCGAATATTTCGATCTGCGTATCAGACCCGGTGAGGTTGAACTCGTCGATCTGCCAGCTCATCTCAAAGCTCTGCGTCTCACCGGCTTCAAGGGTGATCGATGTCGGCTCGTTGCCGGTGCCGGGGAACAGCCCGCCGTAGGCGATCTGGTCGGCGATGCGCACGGCGTAGGCCGTGGCCGGAGACGTGTCGGAGCCTAATACCAGTTCCTGATCCGAGACGTTGGTCACGTTAAGCGTGATCAGCACCTCGTCGTGTTTGCCGTAGCTCGTCCGATCGGTCAGCACCTCGAGTTCGATCTGTTTGGTCAGCAGCATGTCCTGCAGCGGCTCCTCGGGGTAGCCGTCGATGATCTCGATCGTCTGCAAGGCGTCGGCGTAATACGGATAGCGCGCGGTCAGCGTCCACTGCCCATCGCCCATCTCGGCCGGCAGTGTGTAGGCGCCCTGGATATCGGTCAGCAGGCTGAAGCCCGCGTCGCCCAACTCGACCTTGATTGTTCCGTGGTTGTCGCTGTCGTTTAAATACGCATGGCCGGTCATGGTCTTGGGCGGCGGTTCCAGGTCGTCGTTCTCCAGCCCGATCTGGTCCATGCACGCGACGTTGAGCAGCACGCCGATCATCAGCAGAAGCAGCAGGGTTGATGCTATGTTGCGATTCATAACGCTCATGGTTCAACAATCTCCGCTGGAATATAGAGGCAAAACCCGTGCCGGAAGAAAAACAGCCTCTATCCCTCTTGTCGAGCAAATTATATACGTTTTATCGACTGTTATGCTCAAATTTCTGATGTTCAGCATCAACTTTTCGTGGTCCGGTATCAACGTCGACTCAAAAGCTGAACTGGAAGCCTACGGAGACAACGTCTTTAACAAAACGGAAGTTGTCGTCGGGCTCGTTGCTCCAGTAGCGGCTGAAGCGGGTCTCGATGTCGAGGATTTTGTGCGCGTGGATCGTGGCGCGCAGGGCCACCGCGTTGAGGTGTTCCTCCTCGTCTTCCACGCCTCCCGAATGCGGCAGGGTCACTTCCTCGTGGCTGTCGCGCCATTGGAAGATCCCCAGCCAATGCAGCGATAGGCGGTCGATCACCGGCATCGAGAAAGCGGTGGAGAGCACGTGACTGGTGTAGCTCTCGCCGTAGCTGTTCGAATCCTTGATGCGCAACGCGTATCCCAGGTGGGCCCGGATCCGCCAGCGCAGATCGAGCCAGACTTGCGGCTCGTGGCGGTCGTCCACGCGGCGCGTGTTGCGTTGTACCAGGATCACGTCTCCGCCGCCCTGGCCCACGCGGCGGAACGCGCCGAAGGCGTAACGCTTCTGGCTGAACACGTAGTCCAGCCCGGCCTGCACGTGGCGCGAGAAGTTACGGCTGAACGAGCCGTTGTAGCGGTGGACCCAGTAGTCGAAGTAATCGAGCTCAATGTAATCGAAACGGTCGAAGCCCACGGCGGCCTTGATCGTGAAGTCCGCGGGCAGGCCCCGTTGGTAGAACGCGTCGAGCAGCAGCTTGTCGTAGCTGCTTCGGCTGCCGCGCAGGTTGTGCAGCTTGAAGTTGGCCGAGACCCCGATATCGGTGAGGTTGAACGAGCTGTTGACGTAGCCCAGGAACAGACTGTTGACTAGCGTGTCCTCGCGCTCGAGATCGATGTACTTTTTCCCCCCGATCAAATAGCGCAGTTCCAGCCGGTGCGCGTCGCGCGGCAGGTAGAGCAGGTCAAAGGAGTAGAGCAGCCTGAGCAGGAAGTCCTGGTCCGGGTTCGACGGCGTGCGCAGCACATTGTCGTCGTATTCCAAAGACAGCGTAGCGCTGTGAGCGATGTTCGTCTCGGCCGCAGCGGGCAGCGTTGCCAATCCGAGCAACAGGGCTGATAGCAGCGCGGCCGCAATCATCGCCATCGGGCCGTTTCGCGCCCTCATTGGACGTTCCCCCCTTTCCGCCGGTTGGCGGCCTCGATCTCGAATTGTTCAGCCCTGCGCGCCAGCTCGTCGGCAATCGATTTAAGCCGGGGCAGCTCGGATTTGAGCGCTTCGATCTGTTGGTCGTACTGCTCGAGTTTGGGCGGAGAGCGTTGGCCGAAAGTTTGGATCACTCCGCCGTCCTCAAAGAATCGTTCGCGCTCGATGGTTTCCCACATCTCGAGGTCCATCTGGCGGTCCTGCTCGAGCTCGGCGATCAGCCGCTCGACCTGTCTGATGCGCGCGCGCACGCGGCGCCGGGTGTCGCGCAGAATCGCGGCCTTCTCCAGCAGGTCATCGACGCTGTCCAGCGGATCGATGGTCAGCTGGATCGGCACCTGCGGATCGATTTCGGTGCTGTGGCTCGAGGCCGGAACCCGCGACTTGGCCTGGCGCAGATCGAAGTAGGAGGCCAGCTGCTCGGCGCGTCGGCCGCGGTCTTGCTCGGCGTCGATCTGTTCGGCCAGACGGTTGAGCTCGATGGTGTATTCCTTGCGCAGTGCGTCGCGCGTTCGTTGCAGGTCCGAGTCGTAGGCTGCCAGCCGGCTCTCGACGGTCGAGAGCTCGCGGCTGAGTCGGCGCTGCCGGTTGAGCAGCTCGTCCAGCCGCTGTTTGTTGAAAAAGCCCGAATCCTGCTCAAGCCGCAGCTTGAGTTGTTCGATGCGCCGTCCCAGATCCTCGTTTTCCTGCAGCTTGCGTTGCCGGTCGCGTTCAAGGTCGCTGATACGTATCTGGATGCGTTGGATCTTGTCCTGCAGTTCGTCGATCCGCGTACTCTGAGCGCGCACGCTTCCCGGCAGGGCCGCCAACAGCAGCAACAGGGCGATCAACGCCGGAAGAACGCGGCCGCGCGTCAGGTCTCCCCCTTCTCCTGGATCAGACCGTACTTCTCGAGCTTGTAGTACAGCGCGCTGGTCTTGATGCCCAGCAGTTTGGCCGTCTCGGTCTTGACCCCGTTGGCGCGCCCGTAGGCGGCCTTGATCAGATCGCGCTCGATCTCGTCGACGATCTCGGGCAGCGGCCGAGTGCCCAGCTGGGATTCCAGGTCGCCGCGCGGTCGGTCGATGGCCATGAACATCGGCAGGTCCGAGGCGCGGATCACCTCGCCGTCGGTGAGCACCATCGACTGCTCGATGATGTTTTCCAGCTCGCGGATGTTGCCCGGCCAGTAATACTCCATCAGGACGTTCATCGCCTCTTCGTCGATCATCCGCACCTTCTTATTGGTGCGTTTGCCAAGCTTGGTGATGAAGTGCTCGACCAGCGGCGGGATGTCCTCCTTGCGTTCGCGCAGCGGTGGAACCTTGATCGGTACGATGTGCAGTCGATAGTAGAGATCCTCGCGGAAGTTGTTCTTGCGGATTTCCTCGAGCAGGTCCTTGTTGGTGGCGGTGATTACCCGCACGTCGATTTTGATCGGCTGGGTTCCGCCGACGCGCTCGAACTCGCGCTCCTGCAGCACCCGCAACAGCTTGAGCTGAATCAGCGGGCTGATGTCGCCGATCTCGTCGAGAAACAGCGTGCCCTTGTGCGCCAGCTCGAAGCGTCCCAGTTTGCGCCGCACCGCGCCGGTGAACGAGCCTTTCTCGTGGCCGAACAGCTCGGACTCGAGCACGCCCTCGGCCAGGGCCGAGCAGCTGAGCTTGATAAACGGGCCCTCGGCGCGGTCGGAATGGTAGTGGATCGCCCGCGCGATCAGTTCCTTGCCGGTGCCGGATTCACCGTAGATGAAGACCGTGCTGCCTCCGCCGGCCACCTTGCGGATCGTGGAGAAGATCTCCTCCATCTTCGAAGAGTCGCCGACGATCTCCTCGAAGTTGTACTCGCGGCGCTCCTCCTCGCGGAAGTATTCGGTGGTCTGGGTCAACCGCTGTCGGTCCCGGCTGAGCTGGACCATCTCCAGCGCCTGGTTGACCTTCATCCGCAGGTAGTCCTGGCTGAACGGCTTGGTGATGAAGTCAAACGCCCCCTTGCGCATCGACTCGACCGCGGTCTCGATCGAACCGTAGGCGGTAAGGATCATCACCAGTTGCTCCGGCGCTTTCTCGCGGATCCGGGTGAGAACCTCCATTCCGTCGATCGGTTCCATCTTCAGGTCGGTCAGCACGAAGTCGAAGGTCTCCTCGTCGAAGCGCTCGAGCCCCTCGGCTCCGGAGCTGGCCCCGACCACGTGGTGCCCCATCTTGGTGATGACCTTCTCCATGCCCTCGCGCATGGTCTCGTTGTCTTCGACGATCAGAATGTTGGCCACTTGCAGCTCCTTATTCCAGCGGCAGGATCACGGTCGCCAGCGTGCCGTGGTCGGGCGCCCGTTGAATCTTCAGCTCTCCACCCAGCGCTTGGACGATCTTCAGCGAATAGGACAGCCCCAGGCCCGACCCGCGCTCCTTGGTCGTGAAAAAGGGCTCAAATATCTTTTCGATGTTCTCTGGTTTGATTCCCGAGCCGTTGTCGAGCACGCTGATCCGCAGCTCGCCCTCGCCCTCGTTGGTTACGATCCGCACCAATCCGCCTGGCCCGCAGGCCTGGGCGGAGTTGGTCAGCAGGTTGAGCAGCACCCGCCGCAGCAGGTCCTGGTCGAGCATGTAGCAGTCTTGCAGATGCCCGTCCTCGCGTTCGACAGTGATGTCGCGCTCCAATGCCTGGCCCGAGATCAGCGGCACCACCTCGTCGAGAAACTCGCCGAGGTTGACCCGGCGCGGCTCGGGCACAATGCTGCGGGTGAAGTCGAGGAAGTCGTTGACCACTCTGTCCAATGAGCGCAGCTCCTTGCGGATCTTGGCCACGTAGCCGCGCGCTTCGTCCTGATCCGCTCCCAGCTCCTCGGACAGCAGGTCGATGAACAGCCCGATGCCGCCCAGGGGGTTGCGCACCTCGTGGGCGATGCCGCGTTGCAGCATTAACAGGTGTTCGTCGCGGGCCACGATATTGGCGCGCATTTCCTCCATGCTGCGCGCTAAAAAGCCGATCTCGTCCTCGCCGTGGGGCTCGATTTCGCGTTCGAGCTCGCCCTCGCCGATGCGGCGCGCCTCGTCGACCAGCTCGGCGATCGGACGCTCGATGCGGCTGGCGAACAGCAGGCTGATTACGACGATCGCCAGGCCGGCCAGCGCCTCGACGAACACCAGGTTGCGGCGCAACGCCTTGAGCTGATCAAAGAACACCACCGAGGCGTCGACGCGCACCATCGCCGCGACCAGTCCGTCCTCGCCCAGCAGCGGAGCGTAGCCGCTCATGTACAGCGCACCGCTGGGACCAGCAAAGAGGGTCGAGGCTGTGGGCTGTCCGGTGAGCACGCGTTCGATCTCCAGCCGATCAGCCTCGAGCTCGGGCAGCAGCTGTCCGATGTGGATTCCGGCGCGGGTGTCCAGCAGGCTCGCTCCGTCCGGATTGAACAGCGAGATTCGCGTGGCCTCGTTGGCGTCACGGACTTTGATCAGCCGTTCGCGAAGCTTTTCGTAATTGAGACTTTCCTCTTCGCCAGGTGCGAGCAGATGCACACGGTCAAGCGGCAGGTGCAGCGCGGCGCTCGAGGCGATGGCCACCAGCCTGCGGCCCATCTCCTGTTCCAAGGAGAAGCGCACCATGAAATAGAAGACCGTGCCGAACCCGGCGATGATCGCCAGGGTCGGGACGAGGTAGATCACGATCAGCTTGCTGCGAATGCGGCGGCGGATCTTCGGGACTTGGCGCGTCATCCGTCGGCCTCGAAAATACCGCGGTAGTGGATGCAGCTGCCGAACAGGCCGATCGGACCGTAGCGCACTGCCACCAGGTCGAAGCGCAGCTGCGATTGTTTGATCTCGCGGGAGGCGAGATATTCCTCGGCCAAGGCGATCAGCTTGCGACGCTTACGCAGATTCACGCTCTCCTCGGGCGAGACCATCGAGCCCTTTTGCCGGGTGCGCACCTCGACGATGACCAGCGTGTCCTGCTCCAGGGCGATGATGTCGAGCTCTCCGCGACGCACGGTCCAGTTGCGCTCGATAATGCGCAACCCATGACGCATCAGGTGGCGCGCCGCGAGCCGCTCGCCCCATTTGCCGCGCGCCATACGATGGTCCATCACAACCTCTGTCGCAGATCCGATATCTGACGGTAGGTCTTGCGGTGGATCGGGCACACGCCGTGTTGTCGCAGCGCGAGCAAATGCGCCTCGGTACCGTAGCCCTTATGCCGGGCAAAGCCGTAATCAGGGTAGAGCTTGTCCATCTCGAGCATGATGTCGTCGCGTTCGACCTTGGCGATGATCGAGGCCGCGGCCACGGAGATCGAGCGCAGTTCCCCCTTGACCAGAGTGCGTTGGGGAAGAACCGTGGGGATCGGCGTGATGCCGTCGACCAGCAGGTAATCGGGCTGCTGTTGCAGCGCGTCCACAGCGCGGCGCATCGACTGCATCGTGGCCTGCAAGATGTTCATGCGGTCGATCTCAGCTGGCTCGGCGCGGCCCACGCCGATGGCGATCGCTTTATCCCTGATCTTGACGTACAGCTCGCGGCGTTTGGCATCACTCAGGCGCTTGGAGTCGGTCAGCCCCTTGATCCGCGAGCCCGCGGGCAGGATTACCGCGGCGGCCAGCACCGGTCCGGCCAGCGGTCCGCGCCCGGCCTCGTCGATTCCCGCGACATGGGCGAATCCTTGGTTTCGCAGCCAGCGTTCAAAATGGTCGTGCTCCAGCCCCATTTTGCGCATGTCGAACAGGTCGAGTTGTTTGGGTTTCCTGCGGCGCGCCATACCCTATCAAGCCCCCGTTGAGCGTTATCAGTGCCCGATATTGTAGCGCATGATCGATCAACTCGAAAACACAGGGGAATCGCTCAAAGAAAAAAAAGGGCCGGCCCAATGGCCGGCCCCGGTTGGTCTGATCGACGGCCAAGCGGCCGCCAGGTGCTTTAGAACTCGAGCTTGAAGCTGAACACTCCGCCGCTCAGATGGCTGGTGAGCTGGCTGCCGCTCTTGTGCATCACCGACTGCATCGGATGATTCTGCGCCAGCACCTCGGCGGTAAAGCCGCGGATGCCGTTGCGCTTGGCGATTAGCATCAGGTACTTGAGCAGATAGGTGCCGATCCCCTTGTCCTGCCAGTCGTCGCGTACGATGAACGCCACCTCGGCCAGGTTGGTCGCCTTGTCCAGGTAGTAGCTGCCCATAGCGATGATGTCCTCGCCGTGTGCCTCGGGGATCGTGCCGACGATCGCCACCTCCTGGCGGTGATCGACGAACACGAAGTTCTGGATCTGCTTCTGCGGCAGGTGCTTCATCCGCGACATGAAGCGGTAGTACACGGTCTGCTGGGACAGCTCGTAGAACATGTCCTGCATCAGCGGCATGTCCGTGGGGTGGATCGGCCGGAAGTTGATCTGGGTGCCGTCGTTGATCAGGTAGGTGGTGCGCAGGCCCTCGGGGGCGATCATGATCTTGCCCTCGACCTCGCTGAGCTCGGAGCGCACGAACTTGTACTCGATGGCCTCGCGCAGCAGTTGGGCGCGGAACTTGGGGTCGGCGATGCTGATCAGCGCCATGGACCGCGCCTGCACGCTCTTGCCGTGCAGATAGGCCACGCCGTGTTCGGTGGCCACGTAATGCACGTCGCCGCGGGTGGTCACCACTCCGGCGCCCGGGGTCAGCCGCGTGACGATGCGCGAGATCGTGCCGTTCTTGGCGGTCGAGGGCAGCGCGATGATCGCCTTGCCGTTGATCGAGCGGGCCGCTCCGCGGTTGAAGTCGACCTGGCCGCCGATGCCCGAGAAGAACTTCTCACCCAAACTGTCGGCGCAGACCTGGCCGGTGAGGTCGACCTCCAGCGCCACGTTCATCGAGACCATCTTGTGCTGTTGGCCAATGACGAACGGATCGTTGACGTACTCCGTGGGATGGAAGCCGAAGGTTTCGTTGTCGTCGATGTAGTCGTAAAGCCGGCGTGTGCCCATGGCGAAACTGGCCACGATCTTCCCCTGCTCCCGCGACTTGCGCTTGCCGGTGACCGCGCCGGACTCGATCAGGTCGATCACCGCGTCGCTGAGCATCTCGGTGTGGATTCCAAGGTCCTTGCGGTCGCGCAGAAACTCGAGCACGGCCTGGGGAATGCGGCCGATGCCGATCTCGATGGTGCAGCCGTCCTCGATCAGCGAGGCGATGTTCTGCGCCACCTTGCGCGTGACCTCCGTGCTCTCCTGCGGCGTGTAGTACAGCAGCGGCACGTCGGTGTAGACCAGCAAATCCATGTCGGTGATGTGCAACATCGAATCGCCGTGGGTACGTGGCATCTGCGGATTGACCTGGGCGATGACCAGCGAGGCGTTTTCCGCGGCGCTCTTGACGATGTCCACCGCGATGCCCAGGCTGACCATCCCGCGCTCGTCCGGCGGCGAGACCTGGATCAGCGCCGCGTCCAACGGCAGTTGTCCGAGGTCGAACAGCCGCGGGATGTCCGAGAGGAATATCGGCGTATAGTCGCCCAGCCCCTCCTGGATCGTGTCGCGCACGTTTTCCGAGATGAAGAAGCTGTTGACGCGGAAGTGCTGGCGCAGCTTCTTGTGTGCGTAGGGGGCCTCGCCCAGGGCGAGGAAGTGGATGATCTCGACGTCGACCAGCTCCTGCGAGCGCGCGGTAAGCGCCCTGACCAGCTCCTGGGGTTGGGCGCAGCCCGTGCCGATGAACACGCGGTGGCCCGGCTTGATCTGCGACACCGCCTGCTCGGAGGTGACGATCATGTCTTTGTATTTCTGCTGCCAGTTCGGATCAAATCTCGATTTACTCATGTCAGTGACTCTCCTTGGAGAGCGTGATGCGCGCGTCGGCGGCCAGCGACTCTTTGCCGACCTCGCGGACGATCAGCGGGTTGATGTCCATCTCCATAATCAGCGGGAAGTCGGTCACCAGCTGACTCATCCGTTGCAGGGCGGTGGCGATGCTCTGCATGTCCACGGCCTCCATGCCGCGGGTCCCCTTGAGCAGCGCGTAGGAGCGCGTGCCCTCGAGCATCTGCATCGCCTCCTCGGCCGTGATCGGCGCGAGGTGGAATGTGACGTCCTTCATCACCTCGACGAAGATTCCGCCCAGGCCGAACATCAGCATCGGTCCGAACTGCGGGTCGCGGGTCATGCCGATGATCACCTCGCGTCCGCGCGGCACCATTTGCTCGACGTAGACACCGGAGAGGTCGGCGTTGGGGGCGCGCTGGCGGACGCGCATCATCATCAGGTCGTAGGCGTCGCGCACCAGATCGGGGCTGATCAGGTTGAGCTTGACCCCGCCGATGTCCGACTTGTGAACGATGTCCGGCGAGACGATCTTCATCGCCACGGGCAGGCCGATGCGCATTGCGATGTCAACGGCCTCTTCCGCGTCCACGGCGAACGAGCCTTCGGGTGCGCTGAAGCCGTAGGCGGTGAGGATCTCTTTGGCGTCCGGCTCGCTAAGCTGGGTGCTGTTCATCCGCGAGTTGCGGGAGATGATGCGCTCGACCCGCCGGCGGTTGACCGGAAAGCGTTGGACGATGCGCGGCGGGCGGTTGCGCCAAGTGGCGTACTCGACCATCGCGCGCAGGGCGTTGACCGCGCGCTCGGGCGACGGGAAGTCGGGCAGATTGTATTCCACGAGCTTGGCCCGCGCGGGCATCACGTCCGAGCCGCCCATGAACGCGGCGAGGATCGGCTTGCTGCCCGAGGCCTCGTGGCTCTGGGCGATCTGCAGCGCGGTTTCGGCCGGCTTGGTCATCGCCTGCGGGGTGAGGATCACCACCGTGGCGTCCACCGAGTCGTCCTTCTGTGCGACCTGGATCGCCTTGGCGTAGCGATCGGGCGAGGCGTCGCCGAGCACGTCGATCGGGTTGGCCACGCTGGCCGCGGTGGGCAGGCTTTTTTTGAGTTCGTCCGAGGCGGCCTGCCCCAGCCGGGTGACTTTTAAGCCGCAGTTCTCCACCGCGTCGGCGGCCATCGCTCCCGGGCCGCCGGCATTGGTGATGATCGCCACGCGATTGCCCTGGGGCAGCTGCTGCATCGAGAACGCCGTGGCGTAGTCCAGCAGGTTCTCGAAAGTATCGGCGCGGATCACGCCCGCGCGCTTGAACGCCGCGCCGTAGGCCACATCCGCGCCGGACAGGCTGCCGGTATGCGACGAGGCGGCCTTGGCCCCGGCCTCGGTGATGCCGGCCTTGAGCACCATCACCGGCTTGTTGCTCGCCGCCTCCGAGGCGGCCTTAATGAACTCCTCGCCGGATGTGATGCTTTCGAGGTAGACCACGATCACTTTAGTCTGTTCGTCCTGGGAAAAGGCCCGCAGGAAGTCGTTCTCGTCCAGGTCGGCCTTGTTGCCGATGCTGACCATCTTGGCCAGGCCGAGCTTACGCTCGTTGGCCCAGTCGAGGATCGCGGTGCACAGGGCGCCGGATTGGGAGATTACCGAGATACCGCCCTTGGACGGATGGTGCTTGGCAAAGGTCGCGTTCATCCCGTTGTCGGTGTTGATCAGTCCCAGGCAATTGGGGCCGAGCATTTTGACTCGGTTGGCGCGGCACAGCTCGGCGACCTCGCGCTCGAGACGCGCACCCTCCTGGTTGACCTCCTTGAACCCGGCGGTGATAACCGCCATTGCCTTGGTTCCGGCCCTGATCGCGCTGTTGGCGGCGTCGTAGACCATCGCCGTGGGAACGGTGATAACCGTCAGGTTGACGCTGCCCTCGTAGTGCCCAATCTCGGGATAGCACTTTAAACCGAGGATCTCGTCGGCCGAGGGGTTGATCGGTACGATCGTGCCCTTGAAACCGCTCTTGATTAGATTGGCGACAACCTCGTGACCCACTTTGCCCGGAGTCCGGGATGCACCGATAACTGCAACTGTTTCTGGATAAAGTAGTTGTTCAAGCATAGTACTTCCGGTGAAGGAGTTTCAGGCGGGATTTCAGTATGCTTGCGCAACGAGAAAAGATCAAGGCGAAAACCAACTTCCGGTATTCATCAAACCGCTGCCTTTTCGGCGGCTGATCGACGTCGTGTTGCCGCTCTAATCCTTGCTAATGATTCAGAGTGAAATGATCGAGCAGCACGCCCTCGGGCGTTTGCGCCTCGATCGTCAGCGTCTTGCCCTGCACCTGGACCAGGGTGAAATGATGGAACGGTTGGTAGACGACGATGTGTTCCCAATCCTTCTGGAACGAGTCCAGTGCCCCTCCGGCGCCGCCGGTGATGATGTGGGTCACGCCGCCCATCTCGCCGCGTTCGTAGTCGTGGGCGTGCCCCGAGAAATAGAGGTCCACGCCGTACTGCTCCATCAGCGGTCGCAGGATGTGGCGCACGCCGGGCTCGCCGTCGTAGCCCGGATGGCCCCAGCCCTCGCAGTACGCCGGATGGTGGGCGTAGACCACGATCCACTCCACCTCAACGTCTTCGTTGGCCTGCGCAAGCTGTTGCTCGAACCATTGGTACTGGGTCGAGCCGGGTACGTGCAGCCAGTTGGTGTCCAGGCCGATGAAGCGCACGTTGCCGTAGCTGAAGCTGTACCAGCGCTCGGGCTCGGGATAGCTGAACAGCTCGAAGAAATACTCGGTCTCTTTCTCGTGGTTGCCCAGCAACGCATAGATCGGTTTTTCCGCGAAAAGCTCGGCCCCGGGAATGAAGAAGCCCTCATCGAACTCCTCGCGGTTGCGTCCGTCAACGGTTAGATCGCCGGCGTAGAGCACGATGTCCGGATCAGCCTCGATTACCGAATCGACGACTATGCCGTGGATGTCCGGGACCACGTGGCTGTCGGCCAGCACTGCGAACTTGAACGGCGAGTCAACCGCCGGAGCCGTGGCAAAGCTGTGCATTGGGCTTTGTTCGCCGTTGGAGCGCACCACGTACTCGTAGTTGGTGCCCAAATCCAGGTCCACCAGCTCGACTTCGTGGTGGGTCGATTCATCCCAGTGGCAGAACGACCAACCCAATGTCGTGCTCGGACCCCATTTAACGATGGTGTTGGCCGGCTCTGCGGTCTCCCACATCAGGCGGATCGAGTTCTGGGTGACATGTTGCAGATACGGTCCGCGGATGATCTGCGACGAGCTTTGATAGTCCGGCGTACCCTCGCAATCAGGCGGCGGCTGTTCGTCGTCGTCATCAGCCGTATCGTCGTCATCAACCGTGTCGTCCTCAGAAATATCGTCGTCGTCCTGGGCCGCGTCGTCGTCATCGTCGGAATTGTTGTCGTTGCAGCCCGATGCGGCCGCCAGCAGGCCGGAAAGCAGTACGATGCCGAGAAGCGCAATCAGCAAGCGGGTTTTTTTATAGGACATCGCGGTCTCCCGAAATTTTATAGCTTCCATCGAAGACAGATTATAAGGCTCCCGCCCATCGATTACCATTGTCCGGCCTACACACCAAAAGAGATCAGTCGAGATTCCTGCCCGACGCAATTGCGGCGGCGTCGGTCTCGATCTCCCGCAGGGTGCTCGGCGAGGCGTCGCTGTAGACCCGCAGCACCTGCGCCGAAGGAGAGATCAGAAAAACCACAGGCAGCTTGCGCACACCGAAATGTTCGCTGATCCGGCCGCTGCTGTCGAGGATGAAGCTGAACGGCAGCTGCTGTTGGATTTCGATTTCGCGCAGGGCGTCACGGTCCGAGGTCCGGGCCGCCACGCAGGCGATGCTCAGCTTGGATTGTGTCGGCGCTATTCTGCGCAACGTTGCGAGCATGGCCTGTGAATCCTGGTCCCAGGTGGCGTAGAAAAACAGGATCAGTGTTTTTTCGATCGAATTGTAAAAATAGAAGCGCGAGCCGTCGAGTTGGTCTGCGCTGAAGTTCGGCACCCTCTCCCCGCGCTCAAGCAGTCGATCGCCGCTGCAACCAATGAGCAGCAACACGCAGGCCAGAAGCACCGCGAGCAATCCAAATAAAAACCTCCCCGCCCGATAAAAACGAGCGGGGAGATCGCTCGGACGGTTCAATCTACTACCAGCTGACGTTGCTGCCCTGGGTCAGCTCCAACGGGTTGTTCTGCGGGTTCTGCACATCCCAACGATAGATCTTGTACAGCCCGCTTTCGGGCTCAATGTCGTGAAAAAGTATCCAGCGTCCGCTGGGCGAAACGCTGAACGGGATCTCGTTGTAGGTCAGCTTTGTCAGACGTTGCAGGTCGGTGCCGTTGCGGCTGACGAAATACAGCGGACCCACGGGTTCGGCGTCGGCACCGCAACGCGTGCGGAAGATCACACCGCGTTCGTCCGGGGTGAAATAGGCGTCGAAGCCCTTGAACTCCTCGAAGCTGCAATCGCCGCGCTCGACGATGTCCGAGGATCGGGCCAGACATTTGCTGTGTCCGCGCGCGCCGCTGAGTACTCGCAGTGAATTGCCCGTGTCGCTGTTGAATCTGGTATACGGCGAACGGCCGGTGATGGGCAGTGGGCGAACGATCCGCGAATAGACCATGCTCGGATCAATCGGGTTCTTGGACTTGGCGGCGGGGTTTACCTGTACGAACTGATTCGCGTCCTCCCGCTTCTCGCGGTAGATCAACATGTGCCCGTCGCTGGTCCACCAAATACGCGAAGCCGGTTCGCTGGTCACGATCAATTCGACGCTGCTTTGCGTAAAGTCGAGCAACTGCAGATCTCCGTCGGCGAAGAACGCCAGCTCGTTGTTGTCCGGAGAAACAGCGGGCATGGTTCCGACGACGACCTGCTGCAGGTTACTGCCGTCGATGTAGATCCTGTAAATCGTTCCGTTGTTCTCGAAGTAGATCGGATTGGCCATGTCAGCCGGGTCGAACGCCGCTGCTTCGGGTGCGGCCTGTTCGGCCTGCTGCGCCACTGCAGTAAACGACAACAGCGACAAGGCCATAACCGTAATCAGGAACAGACGCGATAACTGCATCGAAATCCTCCGCCATGAGTTGAACTTTGGTGGATTTTCGTGGTTATCGCGCTATTAATCAACCCCAGTGAGTTCGATGCCTGGAGCTGATGCCAAAAAAAGAAAAAGCCCCGACGGCGAATGCGCCGTCGGGGCCGAACGAAGCTAGATTATTTCTCTTCGTACAGCAGGTTCTCGTAGAGTCCGGCTGCTCCCATACCGCCGCCGATGCACATCGTGACCACACCGTACTTCAGGTTGTTGTCCTTCATGTGGTAGACAATCTGGGTGGTCAGCTTGGCGCCGGTGCAGCCCAGCGGATGCCCCAGGGCGATCGCGCCGCCGTTGGGGTTGACCCGCGGATCATCCACGAGACCCAGCTCGCGTGAGCAATACACGCCCTGGCTGGCGAACGCCTCGTTGAGCTCGAACACGCCGATGTCGTCCATGCCGATGCCCAGGGGCTTGCCGACCTTCTCCATCAGTCGTGGGACGGCCAGTGCCGGTCCGATGCCCATCAGCTCGGGCTCAAAGGCCACGGTGACCACGCCGTGAACGCGGGCCATCGGAGTGAGGCCCAGCTCTTCGGCCTTCTCGCGCGCCATCAGCAGCACTGCGGCTGCGCCGTCGCTCATCTGCGAGCTGTTGGCTGCCGTCACTGTGCCAAGCTTGCCCTTGGGCTCGGAGCCGTCGAACAGCTTCTCGGGCGTTTTGGCCTTGGGGTTGGCGAATGCGGGACGTAGCTTGGCCATGGTCTCAATGTTGGCGTCGCCGCGCGGTCCCTCATCGACCTCGAACACGAACTCTTTTTTATTGCCCTTGCCGTCAAACATGTAGGTGTTGAGCGGTACGATCTGCTCTTTGAACGCGCCGGTCTCGTTGGCCTTGGCCGCCTTGCGGTTGGACTCCAGTCCGAACTGGTCCTGGTCCTCGCGGCTGACGCCGTATTTCATGGCCACGTTCTCAGCGGTCTGTCCCATGCCCGAGTAGGCGCCGGGCCAATCTTTGCCAAGTTTGATGTTGGGCACGATCTT
The DNA here is from genome assembly GCA_030765605.1 of Candidatus Alcyoniella australis. Taxonomy (NCBI): domain Bacteria; phylum Candidatus Lernaellota; class Candidatus Lernaellaia; order Candidatus Lernaellales; family Candidatus Alcyoniellaceae; genus Candidatus Alcyoniella; species Candidatus Alcyoniella australis. The sequence continues at coordinate 62,921 of JAVCCG010000048.1, read as the reverse complement.
ATTGCCGCCCATCGGGATCATGCTCATGGTCTCGGTACCGCCGCCGATGCCGACGTCGATTGTTCCGGCCATGATATCGGTGGCGACGTTCCAGATCGCCTGCATTCCCGAGGAGCAGTAGCGGTTAAGAGTCATTGCGGGGACGGTCTGCGGCAGGCCGGCCAGGAACACCGCGTTACGAGCTACGTTCATGCCCTGCTCGGCCTCGGGCATGGCGCAGCCGAAGACTACATCATCGATAATTTCCGGCTTGATGCCGGCACGCTTCACCACTTCGGCAATAACGGTTGCGGCCATGTCGTCGGGCCTGGTATCAACCAGCGACCCGCGTTTGGCCTTACCGACTGCCGTGCGGCACGCAGCAACGATTACGACTTCGCGCATCTGTATATTCCTCCGTTCAAAACCGTTTAGTTACGCAGGGGCTTGCCGGTGGTGACCATCGTAATGATGCGGTCCTTGGTGCGCTGCTCACCGAGCAGGCTCAGGAAAGCCTCGCGCTCCAAGTCGAGCAGGTACTGCTCGCTGACCTGGGTCCCTTCGGCCATGGCTCCGCCGCCGACCACATGAGCGACCTTGGCGGCCACGACACGGTCGTAGTCCGTCGCCCATCCAGAGCGATACATACCGTCGACTGCCACCATGTAGGCTGCTGTGGCGCCCTCGCCGGCCACCTTAACGTCGGTGCGCGGCTTGCCCGGGTTGAAGCCGGACTTGGCCATGCCCAGAACCAGGTTCTTGGCATCGTAGATCTGGTAGTCGCGGTTGATCGTGATCTGGTCGGTCTCGCGCAGTATGCCCATATCCATTGCGTCTTTGGCGCCCAACGCCACCTTGGCCGTTGCGATCGCCTCAAAGGCCTTCATCGAGAAGGGCAGCATCGGCGGCTCGGCGCCTCCGCGGATTCCTTCGCTCAGTCGCAGCACGAACTCTTTGGTGCCGCCGCCGGCCGGGATCACGCCTACGCCGACCTCGACCAGTCCGATGTAGGTCTCGGCCGCGGCCTGAACTTTCTGGCCGTGCAAGGTGATCTCGCAGCCGCCGCCCAAGGCCATACCGGCCGGAGCGGTGACGATCGGTTTGTCAAAGTACTTCATCCGCATGTTCGCGTCCTGCAGCGCCTTGACCAGCTTCTCGATGTCGTCCCACATCTCGTTGTTGGCGGCCGCGAGGATCATCACGATGTTGGCGCCAACGCTGAAGTTGGCAGCCTGGTTGGCCACGACCATGCCGGTGAACTTGTCGGCGACGATGTCCATCGAGGTGTTCATCATCTCGATGATCTCGTTGTCGATGGCGTTCATCTTGGTGTGGAACTCGAGCATCGCCACGCCGTCGCCGATGTCCCAGAGGGTGGCGCCGTCGTTGCCCGCGACCTTCTTGTCGGCCTCGAACTTGGCGATGGTGAAGATGCGATCGTCGCTCTGGATCGGGACGTACTTGCCGTTGACCAGATCGTACTGGTAGCGGACTCCGCCCTCTTCCTTGTAGAAAGACTCGTTGCCGGCCGCCAGCATCTGCTTGACGTTCTCGGGAACGGCCATGCCGTCGGCTTCCATCTTCTCGACGCTCTTGCGCACGCCGATCAGGTCCCAGCTCTCGAACGGGCCGACCTTGAAGTTGAAGCCCCACATCATGCCGCGGTCGACTTCGAGGATCGTGTCGGAGATCTCAGGGATCAGGCCGGCGGTGTAGTTCAGGCTGTCGGCGGTCAGTTTCCAGGCGAACTCGGCGGCGCGATCGTCGCCGTAGCACATGGCCTGGAGCTTGTCACCCAGGTTCTTAGCCGAACGGGCGTTGCCCGTGGACTCCCATTTGAACTTCTCGGCCTTGACGTACTCCATGGTCTTCCAGTCGACGACCATCTTTCCCTCGGGGCCCCGCTTGTAGAATCCGCCGCGGGTCTTGTTGCCCAGCCACTTGCGCTCGACCATCTCGTCGAAGAATTTGGGCGGCTTGAACACGTCGCGTACCGGATCTTCGGTGCAGCTGTTGTAGACGGTCATCGCCACGTGGTGCAGCGTGTCCAGTCCTACCAGGTCGGCCGTGGCGTAGGCCGCGGTCTTGGGGCGTCCCATCGGCTGGCCGGCGATTGCGTCGACCTCGTCGATGCGGTAGTCCATCTCCTGCATCAGCTTCATGCCGTTCATGATGCCGTGAACGCCGATGCGGTTGGCGATGAAGTTCGGTGTGTCCTTGGCCCAGATCACGCCCTTGCCCAGCACGGTTGTGCAGAACTCGGCCATGAAGTCCAGAACTTCCTTCGAGGTCTTGCTGTGCGGGATGATCTCGAGCAGCTTCATGTGGCGAACCGGGTTGAAGAAGTGCGTTCCCAGCCAGTTTTCCTTCAAATCGTCGTCCAGCTCCTCGACCATGCCTTCGATGCTCAGGCCGGAGGTGTTGGACGTGCAGATCGTTCCCGGCGTGCGGTACTTGGCCATCTCGCCCAGAATCTTCTTCTTGATGTCCATCCGCTCAACCACGACCTCGATGATCCAGTCGCAATCGGCGATCTTGGGCATATCATCGTCGAAGTTGCCGATGGTGATGCGCTTGGCGTCCTTGGGCGAGTAGAACACCGGCGTGGGCTTCTTGACTTTCAAGGCGGCCTTGAGGGAATCGTTGCCCATCTTGTTGCGTATCTTGGGATCACTGTCCTTCTTGGCTTTTTCCGCGTCCGACAGCATGTTGTCGAACGGGACGATGTCGAGCATCAGTACATCGATGCCGCATCCCACCAAGTGGGCCGCAATGGCGCTCCCCATAACACCGGAGCCCAATACGGCAGCCTTCTTGATCTGCTTTTTCATAACGCGCTACCTCCGATACTGGAAGATAATTGAGACTGCTCGACTCGGGAAAATCTCGCTTACAGCCGTTGATTGACTTGGTTGGAGGCTGAAGTCGGGTCGGCTTCACGCCCCCACTGAATGAGTGCTCATTCAATAACATGACAAGAGCTTGAATGTCAATTCTAGACCGGATCATTTATCGGGATTCGTCACAACGGCCTTGTGCGCAGCTTCCGGCTCCGGATTCCGCGGCTCTGCGCGGCGAACGTCGCGGCCGTTTCCCGCTGGAATCAAATGACTAACTTGTTGCAACCGGCTATTCATCATCGGCTTTTTATTATAATCTCTTGGCCCTCAACGGCGCCGCCCGAGACAGATCAACGGGCGGCCGGGAGGATGAATCAATCATGGTACGTAGAACGCGGATCAAGCCCAGCCTGAGCATGAGAAAAAGCGTGGTCACCGGGCCGCGCAAGACTATCGATATTGGCCGCAACGACCCCTGCCCCTGCGGATCTGACAGGAAATACAAGGATTGCTGCGTGTCCAAGGGTGATACCTTCCTGCGGAAATTGGCGGAAAAGCAGGCCAAAGTGCAGGCCAAGGAGGATAAACGCCAGGCCAAGCTGCTCAAGAAGCAGGCCAAGGAGCGTGACAAGCGGGGTAAATGATGCCCGAACGCAGCGCCGGACTGGTGGAACGCTCGATTCCCTGGCTCACGCCGCTGTTGGTGTTGGCCTGGACGACCCGCGTGGCCGTGGGCGTGAACTACGATCAGGCGCTGATCTACCCGGTGGTCTTCGCCGGAATTGCTGCCTGCGTGGTCGGACTTTGGCGCACGCGGCGGCCGGTGTTCAAGCCCGCGATGCTGACGCTGTGTCTGGCGGCGACGTTCGTGGTCGGACTGGCCGCCATCGTCCAGGGCGGACACACCAGGCGTATCCAGAGCGTGGCGACCGAGCTGATGCTCGACCAGCTCGCCAGCGGCTACACGGCCGTGCATGCCCGGTACGAAGCGATCGATTCTTGCACGCAGTTTCCCTGCGTGGCTGAAACGGTCTTTGGTTACGGCCTCTGGAACGGCTTGGTAGTATACCTTGAGAACGACCGCAGCTTTACATTCTATCGAGAGATCCCGTTGCGCGACCCCTGGGGTTGCCGGTTGAAGCTCGAATGTGAGGGCGATCGGTTCGTTTTGCGTTCCTCGGGTCCTGACCGCCGGCTGGGCAATGCCGACGACATTACAGCCAGCGGAACCCTGGAACAGCCGAGCACATCCGCGTTTGCTCCACAGCGATCCAGTGCAACTGATGGATGAGCGGACAGCAATGTCGGGGCACGGCGCGTTGCTGACCGATCTCTACGAGCTGACCATGGCCGCCTCCTACCATCAGTCGGGCTTTTGCGATCAGGCCTGCTTCGAGCTGTTCGTGCGCAAGCTGCCGCCCAAACGCAACTACCTGTTGGTCGCCGGGCTGGAGCAGGCCCTGGATTTTCTGGAGAACCTGCATTTCACCGGCGACCAGATCGACTACCTACGATCGCACCCGGTGTTCGCCGATGTAGCGCCCTCATTTTTCGAGATGCTCGCGGAGCTGCGTTTCAGCGGCTCGGTCAGCGCGATTCCCGAGGGCGGAGTGGCGTTCGCGGGCGAGCCGCTGCTGCAGGTGCGCGCACCGTTGATCGAGGCGCAGATAGTCGAGACCTACCTGCTGAGTCAGATCACTTTCCAGACGATGATCGCCACCAAGGCCAGCCGCATTTGCTCGGCGGCGCGCGGTCGCGCGGTGGTCGACTTTGGCAGCCGTCGCGCCCACGGGCCCGAGGCCGCGGTACTCGCGGCGCGCGCCTGCTTCATCGGTGGGTGCGCGGGCACCAGCAACGTCGAGGCCGGACAGCGTTTCGACGTGCCGATTTTCGGCACAGTGGCCCACAGCCAGATCATGGCCTACGGCGACGAGCAACGCGCCTTTGCCGCTTATCTGCGCGACTTCCCGCACAACGCGACTCTGTTGATCGATACCTACGACACCCTGGCCGGAGCGCGGATCGCCGCCTCGTTCGGTCCGCAGGTGACCGGCGTGCGCATTGACTCGGGCGACCTGGTGCGTTCCTCCAACGAGGTGCGCGCGATCCTCGACCAAGCCGGAATGCAAGCGACCAAGATCGTGGCCAGCTCCGATCTGGACGAGTACCGCATCGACAAGCTGCTCAGCTCGGGCGCGTCGATCAACCTGTTCGGCGTGGGCACCCAGATGGTCACCAGCGCGGACGCGCCCAATCTTTCCGGCGTGTACAAGCTGGTGCAGATCCAGCGCGACGGCCAAACTCAACCGGCGTACAAGAACAGCACTGATAAGGCCACCCTGCCCTGGGCCAAGCAGGTCTGGCGGGCGACAGACCAACAGGGCCTCCCGCTGTACGATCTGCTGACAAGGCGCGGCGATCCGGGTCCCGCAACAGCGAGCCCCCAACTCGTCGATGTGATGGAGAGCGGACGGCGGATCGAGGGCCGACCGTCGCTTGAGAGCATTAAGCAACGCGCCGCAGAACAGCTGGGCAAACTTCCGGAATCGGCCAGGCACCTTGACGCGCGTTTGGAGTACGACGTGCGCGTTGATCCCGGGCTGAAGATCGTGGAGGAATGACGATGATCGATCTTGGCGAAATTATGTTGGTGGATGTGGATACCCAAAACGACTTCATGCTGCCCAACGGAGCGCTTTACGTGCCCGGAGCCGACGCGCTGATTCCGACCATCGAGCGGCTGGTGCGCTTCGCCGTTGAAAACAGCGTGCCGATCGTGGCCAGCGTCGACGCCCACGCCCCGGACGATCCGGAGTTCGAGCAGTTCCCGCCGCATTGCGTCAGAGGGACGCCGGGTGCGGAAAAGATCCCGCAGTCCGTGATCGAGCCCCATCAGCGGATCAGTTGCGAGCCCGGGAACTATCTTTACCAACCCGGGGTCGAGCCGGTGATCGAAAGCCCGGTGTTCAGTCTGTTTGCCAATCCGCAGGCCGAGACGATCCTGCGTTCGGTCGGCCGCGGCCATGCCGTGGTCTTCGGAGTCGCCACGGACTACTGCGTTAAAGCCGCCTGCCTGGGCCTGATCGAGTGTGGCTACGAGGTCACGCTGCTGACCGATGCAGTGGCCCCGGTTACGGCCGCGGGCGGAGAACATGCCCTCAGAGAGCTCGCAGAGGCAGGGGTTAAAACCTGTGAATCAAGCGTCCTGCTTGGCTAAGATGCTTTCACTCAGCGTAGCGCGGCGAGCTCGTCAAGGATGTTTATCGCCTACTGACGCCATGTTGACCGTGATCCAAGCTTCGATTATCCTTTGGCCGGCCTTGGCCGGAAGTGCGGAGGGCTGAAGTGGGTGACGAGTCCGTCGACTATCGCTGGACAGTGTTGCCAATCGCTTCTCAGCCGGGCAAGGCAGTGCTCTTTGTACTGTGTCTGCTCGCGGTGTTTTGGACCGTCTGGGCCCTGGGAAATTCAGTCTATTGGGGGATTTTCGGGGCGCTGGTGGTGGCGATCGGCGTCAGGGAATTCTTTATGCCGGTGGTCTTTACGCTCGACGAGCACGGGGTGCGCAGCAGGCTGCTGTTCTTCGAGCGCAGCGTCGCCTGGAGTTCGATCAAGCGGATCTACCCCGAACGCCGTGGGGTGTTCCTCAGCCCGTTCGCCAGGCGTTCGCGCCTGGAGAATTTTCGCGGGTTCTTTCTGCGATGGGCTGCACATACGCCCCGCGAGGAGGTGCTGCGATTCATCCGCCAAAGGATCGAGACGACCGGCCAAGCTCCGACGAGCGAGACGCGGGAGACGGAGTGAAGGCCCCGGACGCGCAACCGAGCCGCCGAAAACGGCTGCGTAGTGGACTGTCCCACGCCTTTGCCGTAGAAAAGCCCGAGGATCTCGAGCTGACCGACGAGCAGTCCAAGCTGTTGGACAGGTTGGCCGAGAAGATCGTCGAGTGGGGCCTGACCGCGCCGGGCGCGATATTCATCGAAATGCTTCGGCCGCTGAACTACCTGGGCAGCCAACTCCTGGCGTTCTTCGAGCCGATGATTCGCGGGGTGTTCGACTGGCGCGAGTACACGATCTTTTACCAGACGTTGGAGAAGCGCGGCAGCGTCGAGCTGCTGCTGGACCGAATAGACCATTTCGAGGCGCTCCGGCAGGAGCGTCGGGATGAGCAGAAGGCGGCCCACGCCGAGCAGCGTCGATCCAGGCGTTCGCGGCGCGGCGGCAAACGAGGTGACCATGAGTGATCTGAAGCCCGATGACATCAAGGTCATCCTGGCCACGGACTGCGGCAGCACGACCACCAAGGCGATCATGATCCAAAAGGTGGGCGACGAGTACCGCCAGACATATCGCGGCGAGTCCCCGACCACGGTCGAGGCCCCCTTCGAGGACGTGACCATGGGCGTGCTCAACTCGGTGAGCGAGGTTGGGGAGCTGGCCGGTCGTCAACTGATCGACGAAAACGACAGGATTATCCAGCCCGCTCAGGGCGACCGCGGGTGCGACATCTACATCAGCACCAGCTCGGCGGGCGGCGGACTGCAGATGATGGTCACCGGCGTGGTGCGCAAGATCACCGCCGAGAGTGCGGAGCGCGCCGCGTTGGGCGCGGGCGCGATCGTGATGGACGTGCTGGCGCACAACGACAAGCGCCTGCCCCACCAGCAGATCGAGCGCATCCGCCAACTGCGGCCGGACATGATTTTGCTCTCCGGCGGCGCCGACGGCGGCACGATCAAGCACGTGGTCGATCTGGCCGAGATCGTGGCGGCCGCCGACCCCAAGCCGCGCCTGGGATCGGCCTACAAGCTGCCGGTGATCTACGCCGGGAACAAGGACGCCCGGGACAAGATCGAGGAGGTCCTGGCCGAGAAGACCGACCTGTCGATGGTCGACAACATCCGCCCGTCGATGGAAGTCGAGAACCTGCTGCCGGCGCGCGAGAAGATCCACGATCTGTTCATGGAGCACGTGATGGCCCAGGCGCCGGGCTACCGCAAGCTGATGGAATGGACCGACGCGCCGATCATGCCCACCCCCGGCGCTGTGGGCAACATCCTCAAGCGCGTGGCCGAGATCCAGGACATCGAGGTCGTGGGCGTTGACATCGGCGGCGCGACCACCGACGTGTTTTCGGTGTTCACCGGGATCTTCAACCGCACGGTATCGGCCAACCTGGGCATGAGCTACTCGATCAGCAACGTCTTTGCCGAGGCCGGGATGGCCAACGTGATGCGCTGGGTCCCGTTCTCGATGGACGAGGAGGACCTGCGCAACCGCGTGAAGAACAAGATGATCCGGCCGACCACCATCCCGCAGAGCATGGAGGAGCTGATCTTTGAGCAGGCGATCGCCAAAGAGGCGCTGCGCCTGGCGTTCGTGCAGCATAAAAGCTTCGCCACCAAGCTCAAGGGAGTGCAGCAGCAGCGCACCATCGGCGACACTTTCCAGCAGTCCAACGCCGGTGGAACCCTGGTCAACATGCTGACGCTGGACCTGCTGGTGGGCTCCGGCGGCGTACTCAGCCACGCCCCGCGCTTTAACCAGACCGCGATGATGATGATCGACGCGTTCCAGCCCGAGGGCGTGACCCAGCTGGCCAAGGACTCGATCTTCATGATGCCGCACCTGGGCGTGATGGCCGAAGTGCATCCCAAGGCCGCCACCGAGGTCTTTACCAAAGATTGCCTAGTCTACCTGGGCACGTGCATTGCGCCCGCCGGCATCACCAAGCCGGGTAAGCAGATCATGACCTACAAGCTGGTCGGCGATCAGGGGGTGATCGACGAGGGCGTGCTCAAATTTGGCGATGTCAAGCTGATCGAACTGGGTCTGGACACCAAGGCCCGGCTGCACGCCAATCCCGCCCGCGGTTTCAACCTGGGCGAGGGTTCGGGCGTGGCCATCGAACGCGATGTGCAAGGCGGCACGATGGGCGTACTGCTCGACGGCCGCGGACGTCCGCTGGCGTTGCCCGAGGACGTTGATACCCGTCTGGCCAAGATCACCCAATGGATGATCGAGTGGCAGGTCTACCCCGACGGCGCACTGGACAAGTAAGGAGTTAATCCATGGCTCACGCATATACCCCGGGTCTCAAGGTCACCGAGCAGACGCTGGTGCGCAAGCGCCGCATCCTGCCGCTCAAAGGCGAGGTGCTGGTCAAGCTCGACGATCAGGTCGTTCCCGAACAAGCTGTGGCGCGCACCAATCTTCCCGGAGACGTGTCGCTGGTCAACGTGGCCCAGCAGTGCAACGTCGAGCCCAAGGAAGTTCCGAGCATCATGCTCAAGAAGATCGGCGACAAGGTCTCTGCCGATGAGATCATCGCCCGTTCCAAATCCTTCTTCGGCATGTTCAAGAGCGAGTCCAAGGCCACAATGGAAGGCACGATCGAGAACATCTCCGACATCACCGGTCAGGTGCTGCTGCGCGGCTACCCCAAGCCGGTGGAGGTGTTGGCCTACATCATCGGCCGGGTCTGTGAGGTCGTACCCGACGAGGGTTGCGTGGTCGAATGCCGGGCCTCGTTCATCCAGGGCATCTTCGGCATCGGCGGCGAGACCCACGGATTGATCGAGATGGTCTGCCAAACGCCCGAGCAGAAGCTTACCGCCGACCTGATCAAGCCCGAGCACAAGGGCAAGATCCTGATCGGCGGCGAGCTGGTGACCGCCGAGGCCCTGCGCAAGGCGATCGAAGTCGGCGCCGCGGGCGTTGTCTCCGGAGGATTCCACGACAAGGACTTGGTCGCTTTCCTGGGTTACGACCTGGGCGTGGCGATCACCGGACACGAGGACCTCGGAATTACGCTGATCGTCACCGAGGGCTTCGGCGAGATCACTATGGCGGGCAAGACCTTCGAGCTGTTCAAGTCCAAGGCCGGACGGTTGGCGAGCATCAACGGCGCCACCCAGATTCGCGCCGGCGTGATCCGTCCCGAGGTGGTGATCCCCATAGCGGAGAGCGACGTAGTCAACGACGACCAAGTGCACCACGAGGCGACGATGGGCCTGGAGGTCGGATCCCCGGTGCGCGTGATCCGGCAGCCGTACTTCGGCCGTCTGGGCGAGGTGGCTGGATTGCCCTCGGAGCCGACCGTACTGGAGTCGGGCTCAAAGGCGCGGATCCTCAAGGTTCGCTTCCCCGACGGGGCGGAGGTGGTAGTGCCCAGGGCCAACGTCGAGCTGATCGAAAGCTGATCCGCGGACACGCCCAATCCGGATACTTTCTAACGATTCCCATTCCGAATGCGTCTTGAGCCGAAGGATTGACTAAGGCTGATTTGTAACGTATTCTGCGCCAGATTCAGACTTACCGAACCAACACATTCGTAGTCGATAAATAACGAAAAGTCGGGGGAGGCCAATGGACGTTCAACTGCGCAAGATGTCCTTTGCCCTTGTCCTGCTGTGCGCGGCGCTGGCTCTTATTGCCTATCCGGCGCTGGCCCAGGACAACTTGCCTGCTCCTACAGGGCTCAAAGCCGAGATCGGCCAGGACGGCCGCAGTATCTTGATCTCGTGGGAGCCCTTGGGAGATGAGCTGGGAGCAAAGGGGTACAACATCTTTCACGGCCCTGACGCCGACCGGATGGTCCAGGTAGCCAAGGGGTACGACCGGACCGAGTTCAGCGATTCGGGTGTGGGGCCGAACATTCCCTACTTCTATAAAGTTGAAGCAATAGGTCCCAACGGCCCGGGCGAGGCCGCAGTGATCGGTCCGATCATGATCTCGGCCCAGATCCCGGTACCGGCGCCTCCCAGGGCGCTGGCCGCCTTTGACTCGGTCAACGATTCGGGACACTCGATCCACTTGGTCTGGCAGGCCTCGAGCGACGACAACGCCGGCAGCTATGCGGTCAACGGCTACGAAATCTACCGTTCCGCGAGCCCCGAGTTCGATCAGGAAGTCTGGATCGGAACCCTCGCATCGGGTCAGACCGCCAAGCTGCTGGGCTTCAACGTCGGAGCCTACGAGGACGCGGCCAAGGCCGGCGAACCGGCGACTCCAGACTCCATGCGCTACCTGTTGATCAACGCCTCGGTCAAGCAAATTGTTGAAGAAGACCCGAAGTACGTATCCAACTCCGTACCTTACTATTACCGAGTGGTGGCCAAGGTTCAGGGCGAGTCCGAGCCCACCGCGTGCTCCGGCGCGGTGATCGTAGCTCCGCCCAAGCCCGGCGACTGGGTCAAGGCCGCGCCGGGGATCAACGGCGGGATCGACCTGACTTGGGAAAAATCGCCTGACGACGGGCTCTACCGCCAGATAGTCGAATCGTATCAGGTTTATCGCGCCGCCGATTCAGCGGGGCTTGAGGATTCGGCGAACCTGCTCGCCGACGTGGACGCCGTGGGCAACAAGGACTCAAGGCCGCGCAAGCAGACCTGGACCGACCGTACTGCCCAACCCGGCGTTGCCTATTTCTATCGCGTGGTGACCACGACCACCGGCGCGACGAGCGTCGACAATCCGGTCACTGCTCAGGCAGTGGCCGCGCAGCAGCCCTACGTGGCCCCGCCCGAGCCCGCTATGCCGGACAAAGAGCTTGATGATCAGCAGCAGGCGACCGAATCCGGTGAAGAGTCTGTCGTCGTCGATGTTGATGCAGGGGACGCAGCAGCGACGGCCGAGGCTGCGGCGGATCAACCCTCAGCCGTGGAGCCGCAAGTTGTCGAGCCCGCGATCAGCGCCGCCCCGCCCCAAGATGTGCTGGCCCGCGACGTGCGCGGCGATTTCGGCTCGCGGATTCTGATCTCGTTCAGGGCCTCGCCGGACGAAACGCTCGATGAGGGTCAGCCCGACGAGTCGTTCATCGGCTACGAGGTTCTGCGCTCCGAGGATCCCTCTCTACCGTTTGAGGGGGTGGCGCTTCAGCCCGCACTGGGGCGTGATCACTATTTCCTGATCGACGACAAAGATGTGCTCGACGGCGTGCCTTACTATTATCTGGTTATCGTCAAGAAGGTCGAAGGCGATTCGGAGAGCGTCCTGGCCAATAACGGCTCGCCGGCCATGGCCTACACCGACAAACTGCCGCCCGCGCCGCCGAGCAACGTGCAAGCCGTGCCGATCGTTACCGACGCGAGCCGGATGCGCGGTCGGATCAAGATCACCTGGGATCTCAGCCCTGACGATCCGGTCGGCTCAGCGGGCCGCGCCGGCGTCACGGGCTACGACATCTATCGCGCCACCAAAGAGAACATCGACTCCGGCGAATTCCAGCTGCACGACCACGTGCCCACTGGAACCACCGAGTACCTGGATCTCTACGTGAGCAACCGCACTTCGTTTGCTTACCGCGTGGTGGCGGTCTCCGCCGTAACCAGCGATCCGGTGATTACCGCCGAGGCGGTTGAGTCCCACCCGCAGTGGTTCGACATGGCCAAGCTGCCCTACTTCGTGGTGATGCTGATAATCAGTTTTGCGATTATCTTCTTTATCGAGCACGCCAAGAAGGGCCGCAAGATGTTCATCCGCAAGATCGCCGGGCTCGAGGCGGTGGACGACGCCATCGGCCGCGCGACCGAGATGGGTAAGAACATCATGTTCGTCCCGGGGATCATGGACATCAACGACGTGCAAACCCTGGCGTCGCTGACGATCCTCTCGCGCATCGCCAAGACGATCGCCGAGCACGACACGCAGCTCAACGTCCCGACCTCCAAGTCGCTGGTGATGACCACGGCGCGCGAGGTGGTCAAGGAGGCGTTTCTCGAGGCCGGGCGTCCCGACGCCTACAACGTGGACAACATCACCTACCTCACCGACGACCAGTTCGGCTACGTGGCCGGCGTCACCGGAATGATGGTCCGCGACAAGCCGGCCACCTGCTTTTTCCTCGGCTCGTTCTATGCCGAGTCGCTGATCCTGGCCGAGACCGGCAACCTGATCGGCGCGATCCAGATCGCGGGAACGGCCCAGCCGGCGCAGCTGCCGTTCTTTATCGCCGCATGCGATTACACCTTGATCGGCGAGGAGCTGTTCGCAGCCTCGGCCTACCTCTCGGGCGAGCCCCGACAGCTGGGAAGCCTCAAGGGGCAGGACATCGGCAAGGGAATCGCTATGTTCGCCATCGTGTTCGGAGGCATCCTGGAGACGATCTCGCAATTCATCCTTTCCGCGAACCCGGAATCGACCAGCGCGATCGTCAGATTCTCCCATTGGTTCCGCGAACTGTTCGCCCTTCCGAACTGAGGAGGTAGGCCATGCTGCGACGCACCATACCGATTATTATCTGCTTCGCCGCGGGCTGGGCCCTGATCCTCTCGGCTTACATCCCGCATCACGCCTTCGCCAACCTCGGCGAGGAGTTCTCGGTCTTCTTCGACATCATTGCCGTGTTTGCCTTCGTACTGGGCGCGGGCAACCTGATCAAGATTATGGGCAACCGCATCTACAAGCGCAGCAAGGGCTGGGGCTATGCGGTTGTGGCCCTGGCCGGATTTTTCTTCACCCTGCTCATCGGCTTGTTCAAGCTGGGCAACCCCGGCGGGATCACGGCCGAAATCACGGCCGCGGGCAGCCTGTTCGACACGGTCTATCTGTTCATTTTCGCGCCGCTGAGCTCGACGATGTTCGCGCTGCTCGCGTTCTACGTGGCCTCCGCGAGCTACCGCGCCTTCCGCGCCAAGAACCGCGACGCCACGATCTTGCTGGTCTCGGCGTTCATCATCCTCATCGGCCGCACGTTCATCGGCAGTTACATCACCTCCTGGCTGCCTGCGAACCTGGAGTTCCTCTCGATACCCTCCCTGGCCAATTGGGTGATGCGCGTGCCCAACCTCGCCGGACAGCGGGCGATCATGATCGGCATTGCACTGGGCATCATCTCCACCTCGCTGCGTCTGATCCTCGGCGTGGAACGCAGCTATCTCGGTTCCGACGTCGAATAGGGGGGAGGAGAAAATGAACAAAGTACTAGACATATTAATGAACATCGACCGGCGGGTGATCTTCCTGTGCATCGCTCTGTCGGTGATCATTCCGTTGTTGATCCCGGTCTATTTTCCCGAGAAGCCGACCAAGATCGTCCAGGCGGTGTTCGACGCCATCGACGAGCTGCCCGACGGCAGCCGCGTGCTGGTCAGCTTCGACTACGACCCGCCCTCCGAGCCCGAGCTGCAGCCGATGGCCGACGCGCTGATGCGCCACCTGTGCCAGAAGAACCATCGGATCTACATCATGGCGCTGTGGCCGATGGGCCAGTCGATGTCCGTGAGCACCATCGAATCTGTAATTAAGAAAGATTTTCCCAACTACAAATCGGGCCGCGATTACGTCAACCTGGGCTTTAAATCCGGGGCCCAGGGCGTGATCAACGTGGTTCTGACCAACTTCCGCGGGCTGTACTTCACCGACGTCGAGGGGCGTAGCCTCAACGACCTCGAGATCATGAAGGGCGTGCAGAACCTGCAGCAGATGGATCTGATCATCAACATCTCCGCGGGCACGCCGGGCCTCAAAGAGTGGATCCAGTTCGCCGGCGACAAGGCCAACATTCCGATCGTCGGCGGATCGACCGCGGTCCAGGCTCCCCTGCTCTACCCGTACTACCCGCGCCAGCTGGTCGGCCTGATGGGCGGACTCAAGGGAGCGGCCGAGTTCGAGGCGGCGCTGGGCGACGCCTACCCGCGGTTCTCCGACAACAGCTACAAGCGTGCGATTCGTAACATGAGCCCTCAGGCCATCGCTCACCTGGTGATTGTCGCCTTCATTCTGCTGGGAAACATCACCTACTTCGTCGAGCGCCGCAGACAGGCCAGGGGAGGTAGTGACAATGGATGAAAAGACGACTCGGAAGACTGAATGGATCGTTGCCGGCGTGCTGGTGCTGATGGTCGTCCTCTACACCGCATTCGGTCCCGCACTGGCTCCCTGGTCGAGCTACGATGCCTTCTGGGTCTGGATCGGCGCCTTTCTCACGATCTGTATCCTGAGCTTTTTGTACCGCGACAACCCGCTGTACCGCTTTGCCGAGCACCTGTTCATCGGGGTCAGCGCCGGCTATTACATGGCTCTGGGCGTGTGGCAGGTGATGATCCCCAACCTGTTCGGCAAGCTCACGCCGGTCTGGACCTCGAGCCTGATCCCCGGCGTGATGGAGAACGACCCGAACTATTGGTACGTCATTCCGCTGCTGCTGGGCATGCTGCTGCTGATGCAGCTGGTGCCCAAGATCGGCTGGCTCAGCCGCTGGGCGCTGAGCTTCGTGGTCGGCGCCACGGCCGGCTTCTACCTGATCAGCTACTTCAACTCCGATTTCATGGGCCAGATCTACAGCACGATCTTGCCGGTGGTCGGGATGGTCGAGGGCAAGTTTTCCGTCGGCGAGACGTTCTCGAACATCGTGATCATCCTCGGAGTGCTCTGCGGCTTGGTCTACTTCTTCTTCAGCAAAGAGCACAAGGGAGCGTTCGGAGTGGCCAGCAAGGCCGGAATCATGGTGCTGATGGTCACCTTCGGCGCGAGCTTCGGCTATACCGTGATGGGCCGTATTTCGCTGCTGATTGGTCGGATGGAGTTCCTATTCGGAGATTGGCTGCACATGGTCGTGCGCTGATACGCGAGGTGTCCCGATGAGCCAAGCCGACTTCGTGCCCTACATTCCCGCCGAGAGGACCGTTCCCGAGGTTACGATCAAGGCCCTGTTGCTGGGCATCGGACTCGGGCTGATTATGACCGCGGCCAACACCTACCTGGGATTGTACGCGGGCATGACCGTCTCGGCCTCGATTCCCGCGGCCGTGATCTCGATGGGCATTCTGCGTGGAGCGTTCAGCAAGGCCACGATTCTCGAGAACAACATCGTCCAGACCATCGCCTCGGCAGGCGAGAGTCTGGCCGCGGGCATTATCTTCACCATCCCGGCGATGGTGATCACCGGCGTTTGGACCGAGTTCAAGTTCTGGCCTACGACCCTGATCGCGATCTTCGGCGGACTGCTGGGCGTGCTGTTCATGATCCCGCTGCGTCGGGCGCTGATCGTCGAGGAGGCCGAGCTGATCTTCCCCGAGGGCGTGGCCTGCGCCGAGGTGCTCGAGGCGGGCGATCGCGGCGGCGTATCGGTGAGCTACATCTTCCAGGCGATGGCCGTGGGCGCGATCTTCAAATTCCTGGTCTCGGGCTGGAACATGGTGGCCGGCACCCTCGAGGGAGCCTGGGTCTGGATGATCGGCAAGCTGCAGGTCTCGCTGTACATGGGCACCGACGTCTCGGTGGCCCTGCTCAGCGTGGGCTACATTGTCGGCTTCAATATCTCGTTGTTGGTATTCATCGGTGGCGCCCTGGGTTGGCTGGCCGCGATTCCGATCTTCATTGCCCGCTACGCCCTGGCCTTCGATCCTTCAACGGCCGGAACGGCGCAGGCGGCGTTGGCCATGGCCCAGGCAATGCTCACTCAAAGCTCAATGGGTGTGGCCGAGATGACCCACGCGACCAAAGAGCTATCGCTGAGCTCAATGTTGATCTCCGCGTCCTCGGGCGGGGAATACTCGTCCCTGGACATGATGTGGACCATCTGGGATACGCGCATCCGCTTCCTGGGCGTGGGCGCGATGGTGGTCGGCGGCATCTGGTCGATCATCAAAGTGCGCAAGGGAATCGTGCGCGGCATCGGCGGGGCGATGGCCGGCTACAGCAAGGCCACCCACGCCGACGGCAGCAGCGCGGTGTCGCGCACTGAGCGCGATCTTTCGCTGCCCACGATCCTCGGTTTCCTACTGGCGACGATTATTCCCATATTCGTGCTCTATATCGTGCTCACGAAAAGCTTCGGCATCGGTGTGATCTCCGGTCTGCTGATGGTGGTCACAGCCTTCTTCTTCGTGGCTGTGGCCAGCTATATTGTCGGATTGGTCGGATCGAGTAACAGCCCGGTGTCGGGCATGACGATCTGTACGGTGCTGCTCTCCTCGGCCGTGCTTTGGAAGATGGGGATGACCGGCACAGCCGGGATCATCGCCTCGCTGGGCATTGCCGGCGTTGTGTGCTGCGCGGCCTGCACCTCGGGCGACATCTGCCAAGATCTGAAAACCGGTTATCTGGTCGGCGCGACCCCCTGGAAGCAGCAGGCAGTGCAGCTCGTGGCGGTCATCACTCCGGCGGCGATCATCCCCCCGATCCTGACCCTGCTGCACACTTACCCGGGCATCGGCATTGAGGTGATCGAGGGGGTGCAGCCGCTCAAGGCGCCCCAGGCCACGCTGTTCGCCTCGCTGGTCAGCTCGATCTTCACCGAGACTCCCCTGCCCTGGGGCATGCTGATTTCAGGCTCGATCATCGGCGTGGTGATCATCGCCATCGACGAGATCCTCCGCTCGTCGGGCAAGGTCTTCCGCATGCACATCATGCCCGTTGCCGTGGGGATCTATCTGCCGTTGAGCCTGTCGGTGCCGATCCTCTTCGGCGGACTGATCGCGCTGGTCCTCACCAGACGCGCCAAGGGCAAGGGGGACGACCCGAAACACAGCATCCACCGTGGAACGCTGTTCGCCTCGGGGTTGATCGCCGGTGAGGCGATTATGGGCATCCTGTTGGCGTCGATGGTGTTCTTCAAGCTCGACCCCAAGGGATTGATGCCGATCATCATGCTCGGCGTGGTCGTCTGGATGCTGGTCAAGGTAGCCTTGTCCAGGACCGAGGAGGGCTGACCCGCGTGGCGCTGGCGCCACGCAACTTCCTCACACTGGTTCCGCTGCAGCGGCCGGCCGATATTACGGGCGATCCGGGCTGCGTCGTAATCCATGCACCGCGTTTCCGCTCCAAAATCGGGCAATTCTTCGGCAGGCTGCTGCGCCGCTCGGAGCAGCTGAGCCTGAAACTCGACGAACGTAGCGCTTACTGCTGGAAGTTGATCGACGGAGAGCGCAACGTGCAACAGATCTGCGACCAGATGCAGCAACGTTTCGGCGACGAGGTCGAGCCGGTGGTCCAGCGCATTATGCAGTTGTTGCAGATTTTCGAGCGCAACCGGCTGGTCAGCTACCGCTGAGACTTCAGTCGAGCAGGTTGTCCCTGATGTAGTCCACGGCGTTGATGAACAGCGCCAGTCCGTCGCCTTGTTCGGGCAGGGTCTCGCGGGTCCAGCGCGGGTGGTTGGTGCGATGCAGGAACGCCTCGGGGTGCGGCATCATGCCGAAGACCCGGCCGCTGGGGTCGCACAGTCCGGCCACGCCGTCTTGAGAGCCGTTGGGGTTGGCCGGATATTCCTCGGTCGGCAATCCGCCCACGCAAGCGGCATAGCGCAGCGCAACGTGCCCGTGTTTGAGGCGCTCGCCCATGGCGCTGTCGGGAACCACTACCTGCCCCTCGCCGTGACGCACGGGCAGTTCGATGCTGGTCAGCCCGCGGGTAAACACGCACGGCGATTGGGGGTCGATCGTCAGCCGCACCCAACGGTTCTCGAAGCGTCCGGACTTGTTGAAGGTCAGCGTGGCCTGCTGCTCGAAATATTTTCCGTCGATCGCCGGGACCAGCCCGAGCTTGATCAACAGTTGGAAGCCGTTGCAGATGCCGAGAATCAGCTTGCCCTGCTCAACGAAGCGCTCGAGCTGGCCGCGCAGGGTTTCGTCGCTGTTGCGCACTTTGGCGTGGGCGTAGATGTTGGCCGCGGCCTTGGCCGATCCCAGGTCGTCGCCATCGAGGAAGCCGCCTGGAATGTTGAGGAAATGGTAGTCCTCGAGCTTGCGCTCGCCGTCGAGCAGCTCGTAGATCGACACGGTGTCGACCACCTCCGCGCCCGCCATGCGGCAGGCATGGGCCATTTCCATTTCGCAGTTGGTGCCGTTGCCGGCCATCACCATCGCGCGAACTTGTTTGTCCATCAGAAGTCCAGCGTGCTTTTCCAGGTTGCGCGCAGCTCGTCGATGTTCTCATTGATCAGTGAGAGCTGTTTACGCTTGATTGTCAGGGTACGATCGTCGGTCACCGTTCCCACCTTGGCCAACGACGCGCCCTCCATCGCCTGCTCGAAATCAGCGGCCAGATCCGGGCTGACCGTCACCACGAAGCGTCCCGACGATTCGCTGAACAGCAGCACGTCCGAGCGCAGAGCGCCCTGGGCCGGCACGCGCTCGAGGTCGATCTCGATTCCCAGGTCGCCGGCAAAGGAGCTCTCGGCCAGGCTCACGCCCAGTCCGCCGTCCGATGCGTCGTGGCAGCTTTGCACCAACCCGCTCTGGATCGCGGCGGCCAGGGCCTCGTAAATGTCCAGGTTGTGCTCGACGTTCACGCTTGGCGCCTGCGCGCCGATCGTGCCGAACATGGCGCAATACTCGGAGCCGCCCAGCTCGTGCCGCGTGGTCCCCAGCACGTAGACCAAATCGCCCGCAGCTTTGGCGTCCATGGTCACGCAGTTGCGCACGTCGTCCACGCGGCCGATGATCGAGAATAACAGGGTCGGCGGAATGCTGATCTTGTGTTCGCCGATTTGAAAGTCGTTCTTCATCGAGTCCTTGCCACTGATCAGCGGGATGCCGTAGGCCAAGCACATCGCGTAGAGCGCCTTGTTGGCGCGCACCAGTTGGGCGAGCTTGTGGTGTCCGTCGGGCGTGGACTGGCTTTGCACCGGATCGCACCAGCAGAAGTTGTCCAGGCCCGCCAGATAATTCGGGTCGCCGCCCACGGCCACGGCGTTGCGCACCGCCTCGTCCACCGCGTTGGCAGCCATGGCGTAGGCGTCGATGTCCGAGAACTTGGGGCAGATGCCGTTGCTGACCACCACCCCGCTCCAGCGGTCGAGCAATGGCCTGACCACTGCGGCGTCGGAGGGGCCGTCGTTCAACGCGCCGACCAGCGGCTTGATCACCGAGCCGCCCTGCACCTCGTGGTCGTACTGCCGGATCACGTACTCGCGGGAGCAGACGTTGAGTCGCGCCAGCAGTTTGTGCAGGATCGAGCCGTAGTCCTGCGGCTCGTCGGGCTCGCTCTCGTCGCGCTGCGGCGGCTGCCAGACCGCCTTAAGCCGCATCTGCGGCAGTCCCTCGTGCAGGAAGTCCATCTCGAGCAGCAGCACCGTACGCTCCTGGAAACGGCAGCAGGCCATGCCCGAGTCGTTGAACTCGCCGAGCACCGTGGACTCGACGTTCATCTTTTCCGAGAGCGCCAGCAGGCTTTCGAGCTTATCGTGCGGTACCGCAAGGGTCATGCGCTCCTGGGATTCGGAAATTAAAATTTCCCAAGGGTCGAGCCCGGCGTACTTGAGCGGAGCCTTGTCCAGCTCGAGGGTGAATCCGCCGCAGTCGCGGGCCATCTCGCCCACCGACGAGGAGAGTCCGCCCGCGCCGTCGTCGGTGATCGAATTGTAGAGCCCCATGTCGCGCGCCACGAGCAGGAAGTCGGTCATCCGCTTCTGGGTGATCGGATCGCCGATCTGAACTGCCGTGGCCGGGCTTCCGGCGTGCAGCGCCTCGGAACTGAAGGTCGCGCCGTGAATCCCGTCCTTGCCGATACGGCCGCCGCACATCACGATCAAGTCGCCGGCCAGCACTTGCTTTTCGTGTGCCGGTTTGCCGTTGATCTCGACCGGCATAATCCCGCCGGTGCCGCAGAACACCAGCGGCTTGCCCGCGAAGCGGTCGTCGAACACCAGTCCGCCGTCAACGGTCGGAATTCCGGACTTGTTGCCGCCGTGCTCGACCCCCTCGCGTACGCCTTCGAGGATCCGCTTGGGATGCAGCAGCCGCGGCGGCAGCGGTTTGTCCCAGAACGGCGAGGCAAAGCAGAAGGTGTCGACGTTGAAGCACAGCTTGGAGCCCATGCCCGTGCCGAACGGATCGCGGTTGACGCCGACGATTCCGGTCAGCGCTCCGCCGTAGGGGTCGAGAGCCGAGGGGCTGTTGTGCGTTTCGACCTTCATCACCAGGTTGGTGTCGGGCTCCCAGCGGATCACGCCGGCGTTATCCTTGAACACCGAGAGGCAGTAGTCCCGTTCGCCCAGCGTCTCGCGCACGTCGCGGGTAGCGCCTTTGATGTAGGTGTTGAACAGCGAATTTATTACCTCGCCTTCGCCGCTGCCGTCGTCGTAGTCGATCAGTGCGTTGAAGATCTTGTGCTTGCAGTGCTCGGACCAGGTCTGGGCCAGGCATTCCAGCTCCACGTCGGTGGGCCGATCCGGCGGCAGGCCCGCGTCGCTGCGACGCTTGCGCACATCCGGCCGATGATAATACGAGGCAAGGGTCTGCATCTCCTCGAGACTCAGCGCCAGCACGCCCTCGCTGCTGATGCGCAACAGCTCTGCTTCGGGAACGTCGAGGTCGATCCGGCGGACCTCGGGATGGTGCATCGACGTCACCTTGGGAACCACCAGCGGGACGCCGCCGGCAACGTCGAACTGTTCGGCGCTGATCACGGTGAAGCGTTGGATCAGCCCGTTGCCCAGCACGTCGCGGGCGATGGCCTCGGCCTGGCCGGGCTCGAGCTTGCCCTTAACCAGATACTGGATCGAGCTGTAGACCGACTCACCGGGCTCGAAGCGCAGTCCCAGCCGGACCTCGAGCGCCTCGCGGGCGGTGCGTCCGATGTTGTCGGTGACGCCGGGCAGGTAGCCGACCTCGATCAGCCAATCGAAGTCGCGCGCCAGCGGATTATCGACCGCGTAGGTCTGGATGATCGGATCGCACAGCGGTCCTGAGGCGCAGGCCTCGAGCTGTTCGGCGCTGAGTTGCTTGTCGACGGTGTAGACCTGGATCGTGCGCACGTCATCGATGCTCA
This sequence comes from Candidatus Alcyoniella australis, assembly GCA_030765605.1. NCBI lineage: Bacteria > Candidatus Lernaellota > Candidatus Lernaellaia > Candidatus Lernaellales > Candidatus Alcyoniellaceae > Candidatus Alcyoniella > Candidatus Alcyoniella australis. The sequence goes on along the minus strand of JAVCCG010000048.1, from coordinate 41,388 downwards.
GGCCCAGATCTTCGTTGATCCGCCGTCCGATCTTGCGGCCGACCGCGTCGTCCATCTGTTCAAGGAGTGCGACTTCGATCCTGTGGGCCATGGGTGCTCCGAGGCAATAATTACAATGGTTGAACGATGGGCAGTTTACTCAAACCTCAGGCGAGCGGCAAGCCCAACGAGCAATTGTTCAACTGTAAATATGGATGAATCCAGGGCAGATGGATAATTTGCAGCAGGTTGTAGCCAAGCCAGACAACGAGGATAAACAGCAGCCAATATTTGGATTTAAGCACTAAGAATAAGTACTTGCATTTTTGGATTGTATAACAGGCCAGGCCCAATACAACAATCGAAATGTCCGCTGTCATATATGGGATATAGCGCTTGGCGGCAAAAACCTGTAGAAAGTTGAAAAATATGAGCAACAATAATGAGACTGTCAGCCACGTCCCCTTGAAAAGAGCGGGCTTGGGTCTTAGCATCACCGCTGCCAGGGCAAGCAACAACCAGATGCCGTAAAACCTCAGCAATATTTTTCCGTACATGAATATTCCTGAAAGCATACGTGATATCATCTCGAAAACCGGCAAGTAAATATATTCCTGGTATAACCAAACCCCCTGTCCATATGCGGCAGCCTCGTGGTTGTAGTAAGGGAGACCAGTAGATTTCAGGTAAAGAATCCATAATGCGAGAGGAATGAACTGTACAACAACACTGATGAAGACAGTAAAGAACTTTCTATTAAACAAGCCCAGCCCAAGCAAGGCGATGTACGTGCTGTAATTCTGTTTCCCCAGCATCAGCACGCCGACTATCAATGAATAAAGGGCTACGCGTGATAGTCTGGGATCTTTGTATAACTTCATAAACAAAAATATGATGACAACCGGGGAAAGGATTTCTAAAAGAGCCGTATGGTACGTGGTTATATAACTGATTGTAAATCTATGGAATAAAAGTATCAGGACAGCAAGCGTTGCAGGAGTGTCTTCGATGAATTCACGAAGCACGAGATATCCGAGATATGCGAAAACATTAACCGTGATCAGATTTAATATGATAAAGCCGATTGCGGCAAAAATCAGCTTCTCATGTTGGCAAAAAGGTCTCAGGGACAGCCCAATAAATCTTTGTATTCCATGTACTATACCATTGAATAAAGGCCGGTTTGTTCTTGTCGGAATTCGGTCATATGCCGGGAAATAATACGCGGTTTCCAGTTCCATTCTCGAGTCGTAGTTGTATTGCCAGATGACCGGTATTCGTTTATGGAAAACGCAGATCGGAGAAAATGAAGGTTGCGGATTCAGCCACGCGATATTGGCAGAGATGAAAAGAATTAAAAGACTGGCCAGTAGGAACTGTGGTTTCGCGATTATTAATTTGACCAGTCGGGTCGAGTGCAGACGCCTTAACAGGCTGACGGTCTGCGATAAATACACCTTTCTCAAGAGAAATATTAAGAGGGATGTAGTTATAAGTAACAGGAGTCTTAATGTATGGTAGATGACGATAAATGAGTACAGGTCCGTCTGATCACCGGGAATTATCCAGGCGGGAGGAGAATTGACCGCTAATATACATAGAAATATATATGGTAAGGATAATAGACCGAGTGCCTTTAGTACGTTAATAAATTTAATATGAAAAACCATATATATCCTTATGGCACATAATCCCTAGCTAGCATCAACAGAGACAAATCTTTGCGACGATCCGGCGCGCGAAATTCGCCGCCAGTTCAATGTCGTCCAGGCTGATCCGTTCGTCGATTCCGTGGGCGCGCGAGGTCAGGTCGGTGACCTGCTTGCGCGGCATGACCGGTGCGAAGCCGTAGATCGGAATCCCGCGCTCGATCAGGAAACGCGCGTCAGTGCTTGCCGGCAGCATGTACGGCACGACCTGGGACAGCGGGTCGAGCTCGCGCATGGTCTGGCTGATCGCGGGCAGCAGCGTGTGCTCCAACTCGGCCTGCACGCCGGGGACCGAGCGGATCGTACCCACCTCGACGTTGTGCTTGCGGCAGATGCGTTGCACGCGTTTGACCACCTGTTCGGGGTCGATGCCGGGAAGCACGCGGATGTCCAGGGTCGCACGCGCCCGCGACGGAACCACGTTGATCTTGTCGCCCGCCTCCAGGCCGGTGATCGCCATGCTGTTGAAAAACATCCGCTTAACGATCTCAATATTCGACTGCCCAGGGGCGGGTTGATCTTTATCCGTTGGGAACAACCGCGCCAGCGACGAGCCCGAGGCGGCCGAGGAGACGAGCTGCGCCGCGAGCCTCGGGTAGTTAAGCCCGGGAAGCATTCCGGCCAGGAACTGGCCGCCGGTGCGGGTCAAGTGCGGAAGCGCGGGCGTGAATTGCAGCTCGCCCAGTGCGGCCAGCAGCCGATCCACAGCCGCATCCTTGCGCGGCATTGAGGCGTGTCCCGGTTCGCCGCGTGCGATCAGCTCGAGCCAGATCGAGCCGCGTTCAGCGGCCTGCAGCAGGTAGACGTTGCGCTTATCCAGCTCCAGGCTGAAGCCGCCGCCCTCGTTCAGGCCCGCGTCGCAGTCGATTAACGGGAAGTGGTTGCGGGCGATCCAGTCCATGCCTAATCCGCCGCCGGCCTCCTCATCCGCAGTGGCGGCGAAGATCAAGTCGCGCCTCAGCGGGCGCGAGCTGCGCAGCGTCTGGATCACAGCCGTCAAGTGGGTGGCGGTGAGGTATTTATCGTCGAACGTGCCGCGGCCATATAGGAACCCGTCGCGCGCAACTCCGGAGAACGGCGGCACGCTCCACTCCTCGGCCTTGGCCGGGACCACGTCGATGTGGCTCATCAACAGCAGCCCCTTGGAAGCGGATGTTCCCGTGGCCTTGATGCGGCAGACCACTGAGCCGCGTCCGGGCTGCGGCTCAAGCAGCACAGGCTGCGCGCCGTAGGATTGGAGCAGCTTTGCAATGGCCGCTGCCAGCGGCGTCTCGTTGCCCGGCGGGTTAGTAGTGTCGAACGCCACCAGCGCGGCAAGCAGCGCGGCGGGCCCGTTCTGCGCGGCCCGCTGCAGTCCGCCGCCGCGGTGCCGCTTACCCTTGGTCGCCAAGTTCGTTCTCTGGTTCAGGGGCTACAATTTTGAGTGATTGACGATACGGGCTCCTCAGGCTTTCCCAAAGCCAGCAGCAGGGTGCCGATCACGATAATCACGATGCCGACGATCTTGCCCGGGTTCATCAGCTCGCCGAAAACCAGCCAGCCTCCGGCCACGGGCATGATGTTGCTGAAGACCGTGGTCGTGGGTTGAATCACCGCGATCCGACCGTGGGAGCAGCCGAGCTGGAAAGCCACCGAGCCGATTATCACCACCACCAGCAGGGCATAGATATGATAGGAGGTCAGCAGATCTACGAGCACTGCGCCGTTGAGCTGCATCGCCTCGCCGCCTTCTTTAGTACTCTCGGTGAGCACTTTGACGAACAGGTTGGCGCAGCCAAAGCCGACACCGGCGATGAACGCCATGATCAAGGCGGACCAGCTTCCGCCCCCCAGGCGCGATCCCAGGCCGAAGACCACGAATCCCAGCACCAGCAGCACCACGGTGACCGCCGTGAGCATCAGCAGCATCGACTCGTTAGCCTGACCGGCGGTGGAGGCCTCTGAGGAGAAACCGACCACCAGCGCTCCGCCGACCAGCAGCATCACTCCCACCAGCTCGATGGATTGCACGCGCTCCTTGAGCAGAAACACGCCGATCAGCACCGCGACAATGCCGTTGATGTTGGTCAGCGGCTGGATCACGCTGATGTCGCCGATGCTCGTGGTGTAGACGAATACGATGCTGCCCAACGCCATCGCGCCCAGGCCGCTGATCCAGACCTTGTTCATCAGCAGTGCGGCGATGATCTTGTGCCAGTCTTTGGCCAGGGTCCGTAGGCTGAGCTTGGGAAAAGCGGTCGCCATGCCGTGCTTCTGCATCGATCCCCCGGAGCCCCAGAGGATGGCTATAACGATGATAAGCAGGTAAACGATCATGTGACCTCCAAGCCCGTATTTTTCATGAGGCTTCTACTACGGCGTACAATCTGCTCGCAATAACCGTGTCATCCTCGCTGATCCGTCCTCGACGTACTGCGGGGAGTAAGCCTGCGGAGTACCAGCTCGGCTTCCTTGTTCTTGCGGCATCTTGCACGCCTCGCTACGAACCCTCAAGAAGAATGCGGGCAAATTAATCTTTGCAGCCTATGTTCTAGTTGCGCGAACTGTCAATTGAATCTGTTTTCAAGGGCCGGCCGATCATGGTACCTTGCACTGCGCCCCGCTTTAGCGAACGAGGATACACAATCAGTGACCAGCAACGCCCCGATCGGTAGAGGCTACGTCCAGGTCTACACCGGCAACGGCAAGGGTAAAACCACCGCCGCCCTGGGCCTGGCCCTGCGCGCTGCGGGCAGAGGGATTAAAACCTACATCGGCCAATTCATGAAGGGCCAGCTCTACGGCGAGCTCAAAGGAGCTCAAATGCTCGGCGGTTTAGTGACCATTGAGCAGTTCGGCCGCGACGAGTTTGTGCACGTGACCAAGCCGCCTGATCCGCGCGACGTGGACAAGGCCCAACAGTGCCTCGCGGCCCTGCGCAAGGCGCTGATCTCCGGCGAATATAGCATCGTGGTCGCCGACGAAATCAACACCGCGTTGTGGTTTGGGCTGCTGAGCATTGAGCAGGCCCTTGAGCTGATCAAGCTGCGGCCCGAGGGGATCGAGCTGGTGCTCACCGGGCGCTACGCCCCGGAGAGTTTAATCGAGGCGGCCGACCTGGTGACGGAAATGCGCGAGGTCAAGCACTACTATACCAACCATGTACCTGCCAGGGATGGGATTGAACGCTGAACGTTGGTTGCCGCGCCTGGTGATGTCGATCGCCGCGCTGGGGATGTGCCTTTGCGGTGCTGCCTGCGTGCAATCCGACTTCGACGACTCCCCGTCGCAGGACGCTGATCAGCCGGCCGACAACGACGACGATCCGGCGGACGACGATTCAACCGCAGGGGCCTTGCAGGAACTGATCGGCGACCCGGACCGCGACGGCATCGACAGCCGGGTCGAGCTCGAGATGGGATTCGATCCGTTCGATCCTGCCAGCGCTCCGGCCTGGCACCCGGAATATGACCAGCGTCCGCGCCTGCTGTTCGATTCGGGCGGGCTCGAGCAGATGTTGATTCGCGCTCAGAGCGACCAATGGCCCTACAACAAGATCGTCCGCGGATTGCGCTCCCGCTCCCAGCGGACGATTCCGCAAATGCCTACCGCTTACTACGATCCCACGGTGACCCTGCAACAATCCGACATCGCCCAGGCCGCGGCGTTCGTCTCGATCCTCGACAATGATCGGTCGCTGTGCAGCAAGGCGTTGCAGATTTTGGCATCGATCGAGCATCGGGTGCACGAACTTCCGCTGAACAAGCTGGACGAGAACACGATTCTCGGCGGAACAGCCCTGGGGCAGTTCAGCGTGGCCTACGATCTACTAGCCTCGATTCGCGGCTTGGACCCGGTGGCGCTCGAGAATGCGCGGCTGGGAGTGGTCGCGCTGGCCGACGCACTGTATCACTTCCAGGTCGAGTTTCTGCCCATCGAGCTGATGCTGACCCAGAACAACCACAACATTAAATTCGCCGCAGGACTGGGGATGGCCGGCCTGTGCTTTAACATGCGGCCCGAGGCCGCGGTCTACGTCAGCTTTGCCCAAACCGAGATCTACCATTACATGCTCGATTGGCAGTACGTGGAGGGCGGTGGCTGGGCCGAGGGCCCCAATTACCTGAGCTACACCGAGGAGTCCTCCCTGCCCTATTTGGCTGCCTACAACCGATTTGCACAGGGTGAGAACTACCCCTATACGGTCGATTGCCGAGTGCGCTTCGGTGGCTGCGAGGGCGGCGTGCTGCAGATCAACGACATGCTGCTCGATCCGCGGCTGGAACAGATCCACCGCTGGTGGCTCGATATCGCGCTGCCCTGGGGCCAGGGCCCGATGATCGACGATTCGAACCTGCACGACGCCTACAGCGGGATCTGGGCCGCGTTGACCCACGATCCGGAGTATTACTGGAATTTCCAACAGCGCGGGATGACCGGCAGGCTCGATTTGATGCACCTGGCCTTTTATCAGGAGAACCCGTCGATCGGCGTGCCCTCCCGACCGCGGCTGAAGTTGCTCGAACCGGCGGGACAGGGAGTGCTGCGCAGCTCGGCATCGCCCGACGCGCTGTACGCGCTGCTGCTGGGCGAGCACGGCGTGGCGCGCGAGCACGGCATCGGCCACGAACATCCCGACGCAACCAGCTTCAGCGTCGCAGCCTTCGGCCGGATGCTGCTGATCGACTCGGGCTACATCAACTTCGAGAAGCGCGGTCTGGTCGCCGACGCCGAGAACCACAACCTGATCCTGGTCGACGGCAAGGGCCCGCCCAGCGGATTACGTGGACTGGGTTGCGGCGTGGACGCCTACCTCTCGACCGATGTCGACCTGGACAACCTGTCCGGACTCAAGGTTGAGGCGCGCTACGCGGGAGTCGATTTCGAGCGCCGACTGTTGCTGGTGCGGGATAACTACCTGGTGGTGATCGATCGCACCGCCGATGACGCAGATCACGAATACAGCTCGCTGTGGCACACCCTGTCGAGCGGAACCATCGGCGGCAATCTACAGATTGAGGGGTCGGGCTTCAGGTTCGAGGCCGACGATGTGGGGCTCGAGGCCTGGATCAGCAGCACCGACAGACAGTCGTTGGACTCCCTGTGGGATTATCACGGTCAGTACCACTCGATCGTGGACAGCCACCAGGTGGTCAGCTCCACAGTATCAGCGCTCAACCCGGCCTGGGCGACCGTGCTGATCCCCTATCGCCTCGGGGACGTGCTGCCGCAACTAGCTGAGCTTGAGGCCGAAGGCCTGGCCGGTTGGATCGTGGAAGACGATCAACATTTGGACGTCTTTGCGGTCTCGCAGGCCGGAGACGACAGCTTCTGTATCACGCTGCCGCTGCAAAGCGCTTCCCAAGAGATTTGCACTGACAGCGGGATAGTGATCTACGGTTTGGACAAGCCCGCTCTATCGGCCGCCTGGGATCTGCCGCAGTTCGGCATCTCGAGCCGCACTGTTCCCGCTATCCTGAAAGATTAATTAATGCAGCAGCGATCGCTTAAGGTGCGGATCACCCATGGCGATTGGGTCTACGGGGTTCACCTGACGCCGGACGCCCCGACCGATAACTTCACGCTGTTCGTGTTGGCCCACGGGGTCTCCAACAACATGGACCACCCGATAATGCGCACCGTGGCCCACGGTCTGGTGGACCTGGGACACGAGGTGGCGCTGTTCAATTTTCCGTTCACCCATGCCGGCAATCAGACGCCGGATCCCGAACCGGTGCTGGTCGGCTCGTTGGAGTTCGTCGCCCGGGCTGCGGTGAACGGCCGGGACGTGCGGCTGATCCTCGGCGGCAAGAGCCTGGGCGCGCGCATCGCCGCGCTGACAGTATCCATGGGATTCCAGTGCGACGGCCTGATATTTCTCGGGTTCCCACTGCATACGCCCGATTTCCACAGCGAGACGCGCGACGAGCTGATCAAGTCGGTAACGCGGCCGATGCTCTTTGTCCAGGGAACCCGCGATCCGTTTTGCCACCTGGACCTACTGACCACCACCCTGCGGCAGGTCCAGGTACCGCATCAAGTCCACCTGGTTCAGGGCGGAGAACATTCCTACGTGGTCAAGGGGCGCTCGATGCGCGAGATCTACGAGGAGATCGTGGTGCAGATCAACGGCTGGCAGGCGGAGCTGGCTTAGATCGAATAGTCCATGGTCGATTCCTCGACGTCGCGTCCCATCCCATCGACTTTGCGCTTGCGAAGGCTGATCCGGTTTTGCTCCATCACGGCGATCGTTCCATCGGGCACCGAATGGGTCAGCCACAGGTTGCCGCCGACCGTACTGTTGCTACCGATCGAGGTCTCGCCGCCGAGGATCGTGGCCCCGGCGTAGAGCGTCACTCCCTCGCCGATGTCCGGGTGGCGCTTGTGGCCGCGCATCACGCGACCATCCTCGTCCTTATGCACGCGCAGTGCACCGAGAGTTACGCCCTGGTAGATCTGGACGTTACGACCGATCACCGTGGTTTCGCCGATTACCACGCCGGTGCCGTGGTCGATGAACAGGCCCGGACCGATGGTCGCGCCGGGATGGATGTCGATCCCGGTGATCTGGTGCGCGTGTTCGGTCATGATCCGCGGGATGATTGGCACCTTCAGCAGATAGAGCTCATGGGCCATGCGGTAGATCGAGACCGCGCGCACTCCGGGGTAGCTGAAGATGATCTCGTCGTGAGAGCGGGCGGCAGGGTCTCCCTCGTAGGCGGCGCGCACATCGTCGGCCAAGATTGCTCTGAGCTGCGGAATCCGGCTGAGAAATTCGACTGTCTTATCGCGGGAAGCTTCGAAGCATTTTAGGCAGACTTCTGATTCGCGCCGCAGGCACTCGTGTCGAATGGCGCGCTCGATCTGGCCCGCCAGCCCTTCGAAGACCGTGTTGATCATCTCGCCGATGTAGAAAACTAGATTATTGCTCTCCAACGAACTGCGGCCGACGTAACCGGGAAAGAGGACCGCGCTGAGCTGCTCGACGATCTTGGCCACCTCGTCGCGGCTGGGCATCAGCGTCGCGTTGATGTGCTGAATAGCCTTTAGTTCGTGGCACGAGGCCACGATTCCGTCGATGATCTGCGGCAGCTTTTCACGATGGAGAAGTTCGTCGCGCAGCGGTTGACGGCAATCTTCCGTTTTCATTTTTCTCTTGTCCATTCAAAGCTCCTTAAGAATGTCTCAATCATAGATGATAATCCTTGGCGCTCCCACGAATATGATCGGTGTCAGATCGGCCTGCGATCCTTGACTGAATATCTTGCGAACGATAGATTTTGATTCTCCTATCAAGTGTTCTAACACTAGGGAAATCGCCATGACACAAATTACGAATACCACGCGTACGATCTTCTCGGCGGACGGCCTGTCGCTGTTCGTCCAACAGTGGGTGCCGCAGTCGCCCCGCGCCTGGGTGGTGCTGGCCCACGGACTGGGCGAGCACTCCGGGCGTTACAACAACGTGGTCGATGTGCTGCTGCCCGCCGGCATTGCAGTCGCCGCCCTGGATCATCGCGGACACGGTCGGTCCGAGGGGCAGCGCGCGTTCGTGAAACGCTTTGACCAATTTCACGACGACCTGGGTCAGCTGATCTCCGAGGTGTCGATTGAGGCCAAGGGCCTGCCGGTTTTTCTGGCGGGGCATTCTCTGGGCGGCCTGATTGTACTGTCATACGCACTGGCCCGGCCCGAGGGGCTCAGCGGCGTGGTGAGCTCAGGCGCTGCGTTGAAGCTGGCAGTGGAGGTTCCCGCGGTTAAGAGGCTGCTGGGCAACGTCACCAGCAAGTTCATCCCCAAATTAAGCCTCAACAACGAGCTCGATCCGCAGTCTCTGAGCCACGATCCGGCGGTGGTCGAGGCCTACATCGCCGACCCGTTGGTCCATCCGAAGATAACGACCCGGCTGTTTACCGAGATGGTCGCGACGATGGCGTCGACCGTCGAACGCGCCGGCGAACTGACCCTGCCGTGCCTGCTGATGCACGGCGACGCCGACCCGATCTGCAACCCTGAGGGGAGCCGCGCGTTTTACGACGGGCTCACGGTTGAAGACCGCACCCTGCTGCGCTACGAGGGCTTTTACCACGAGATTTTCAACGAGATCGGCAAGGAGAAGCCGCTTAACGACATGCGCGAGTGGTTGCTCAAACGTGTGGGCGAGTCCGACGGGTGAACCTTGTTGATTTGCTGAACGAGCGCGCCCGCAAATACGCCGATAAGACTTTTCTGTTTTTCGAGGAATCGACGACATCCTACGGGCAGTTAAACCGCTCGACATCATCAGTGGCCGCGGGCCTGGGCAACATGGGAGTTGCCCACGGCGATCGCGTGGCGCTGCTGCTTCCCAACTGTCCGCAGTTCGTGCAGAGCTTCCTCGGGATTATGCGCCTCGGTGCGGTGGCCGTACCGCTGAACACGCACCTCAAACACGACGAGATTCGAAATATCGTCCAGCATTGCGGCGCCCGCACCTTGATCGTGCACCACACCCGAGTCGAGCGGGTGCGCTCGCTGCTTGAGCGGGAACTTATCGATAATCTGGTCGTTGTCGGCTCGCTGGACGTTGCAGGCGGCCGCGCGTTTTCCGAGCTGACCTCATGTACGCCGTGCAAAGACTCCACGGATGTGGGGGACGACGATCTTGCGGCGATACTCTATGCAACGGCCTCTTCCCGGCATCAGCGAGGCGTGATGCTCAGCCACGCCAACTATACGGTCAACGCCGCACAGACCGCAGTCGGCGTTCAGATGCGCGAGCAGGATCGGCTGCTGTGCATGCTGCCGCTGTACAACGTCAACGCCCAGGTGGTGACCCTGCTCGCTCCGTTGTACGCCGGGGCATCGGTGTTGCTGGTGCCCAAGTTCAGGGCCCACGACTTCCTCCCGGCGCTGAGCAAGCACAAGGTTACGGCCTTCAGCGCCGTGCCTACGGTTTACGCGATTCTCAATAAGCTTCGGGACACCCGGCGCTACGACCTGCGTTCGCTACGTTACTGTATCAGCGGCGCGGCGCCGCTGCCCGTGGATGTGCTCCACGGTTTCGAAAGTCGCTTCGGCGCAACCATCATCGAGGGCTACGGGCTGAGCGAGGCCACCTGTACCGCATCGGTCAACCCGCTGGATTCGACGCGCAAGATCGGCTCGGTCGGATTGCCGGTCCCCGACCAGCAGATGCGGATTGTCGACCGGCAAGGCGATCCGATTCCGCCGGGACGCATCGGCGAGATCCAGATCAAGGGGCCCAACGTGATGCTCGGCTACTACAACGACCCCCAGGCCACGGCCGAGACGATCGTCGAGGGCTGGATGCACACCGGCGACGTTGGATACTGCGACCGCGACGGATTCTTCTTCATCGTCGGCCGCGCGCGCGAGCTGATCATCCGCGGCGGCCAAAACATCTTTCCACGCGAGGTGGTCGAGGCGCTGGAGAACGACGAACGAGTGATAGAGACCGCGGTGATCGGCGCGCCGGACGAGATCTACGGCGAGCAGGTAGTGGCCTTCGTGGTGCTTAAACCCGATTGCCGTGCGGACGAGCAGTCGATTATCGAGCGCTGCCTGGGACCCCTCGCCGGATACAAATGCCCTACCCGCGTGCTGTTCGTGGAAAAACTGCCGCGCGATTCCCATGGCAAGCTCAACAAGCAAAGCTTGATGGAACGCTTCCTAAACAGCATCTGATGAGCAGCAAGGATCCCAAAATGGTCAACACGCTGGTCGATTTCGCAATCAAGACCAAACGCCTGCTGTTGCGGCTTTCGCAGACCATAGCCCGCGCGGATATGCGTTTTGTATTTCAACACAACGAGCGCTGCACCCAGATCGAGCCGCTGATCGCAGCGCTCCCGGATTCGCGGACCGAGTTGCGTCGTCAGGGCAAGCCGCTGCTTGGCAGCTCGACGGATCGGATCGTGATTGAAATGGACCGCAGCGCACTGTTCGAGCTGTGGGTGGTCGAGCCCTGGAATTTCGAGCTGCGCACTCCGCAGGGCTGGTCGGGCCCGCAAGAGTTCATCGAGGATCGGCTCGAGTCGCTACGCGAGCTCAAGGTCCTGCTCGAGCTGTTGCTGGACGATCGGCCGTTTGCCGACCTGTTGACCTTGGCCACGCGCTACTTCGAGCTGACCGCCGATCGGGGTTTGCGTTTCAGCGCGTTGTTCGGCGACCAAAAGCTGTACGACGTGCGTTGGGACGGCGCGATATTAGCGGTTGAGCTGTGCGATCCGCGGACCTACCTCGACCTGGCGACCCTGGTGCTCAAGGGACGACGTGCGACCAGCCTGCGCAAATTCTCGGTGGCAGACCTCTACGAAATGATCGGATCGGTTTCCGAACGGATCCAGGAGGCTGCGGAACACATTGAGCAGCTGGGTTGGACCTTCCAGGTCGTGTGCCGCGAACGGATGATCCTCAGGGCCGGAGCCGGCGTTAGCAGCAACCTGGCCCAGATGTTCGGGCCTTTGGAACTGCACCTGGACGCACTGTTCGAGCTGGTGAACGCACCGTGAGAATGGATTCGCGACAAGGCCCGGCCACGGTGCGCTTTGGCCCGCCGTTGACGCCCGTGGTCAAGGTATTTTTGATCATCTGCGCCGCGGTGTTCGGCGTGGAATTCCTGGTCCGGGAGTTCCTCGGCGATCAGGCGTTATACGGCCTAATTATGTTTTTCGGGCTGGTGCCCGAACGGGTGATCCACGGCTTTATCTGGCAGCCGTTGAGCTTCAACTTCTTTCACGCCAACTTCCTGCACCTGTTCTTCAACCTGTTCGCGATCTGGATGTTCGGCGCGGACCTCGAGCGCACATTGGGGCCGCGGCGGACCATCGTCTATTTCGCGATCACGGGAGTTGGCGCGGGCCTGCTTAACCTGGCGGCAATGCCGCTGATGCAGCGCGAAGAGTGGATGATTCCCGCCATCGGCGCCTCGGGCATCGCCTACGGCGTGCTGTTCGCCTTCGCCTATCTATGGCCGCGGCGGCAGATCCTGTTGTTTTTCGTGATTCCGATTCAGGCGCGTTGGATGGTGATCATCTTCGGCGCGATTGAGCTGGTGTTCTCGCTACGGATGATCCGCGACCAGGGCGGCTCGGGCATTGGCCACATCGCCCACCTGGGAGGGATGCTTTTCGGATTCCTCTACTTACGCTACAGCGTGCTCTACCATCGCCTGCGCGAGGTCTACTACCGCCGCAAGCTCAAGCGGATCAAGGACAGCTTCAAGGTGATCGACGGCGGACGGGACGACCGCGACGACGGTCCGACGATTCACTGACTTTCGATTCCAACTCCATAGACGAAAATCGATTTGCTGCTCGTGTCGGCCTTTAGTCGCGGATCGACCTGGCCGGGAATAAAAGTCCGGTCGGCGATCAGCTCGAGGTAAAGCAGCGGGCGGCTTGAGGGCTGGAACGGTCCGCAGAGATCGAAGTCGCCTGGAGCCCGGTCGCTGCGCGCGGCCAGGGTTGCGCCGTCAATAACCAGGCTTACTTCCAGCGGCTCTTCGCCCAGGTACGCGGCCAGGTGGTAATCGGCGCAGGCCTTGCCCGCGGTCTGGGGGTTGGGCAGCACGAACAGCGCACGTTGAGCCATCCAACGGCCTTCCGGGCTTTGGGGATAGAGGCCCGAGAGGATCTGCCCTTCGCCTCGCCCGCCGGGCCGAAGGTCGATCTGCTCCACGTAGGAGCTTGCGGCCTGGTACACGTCGGAACTGTAGAGTTCGAGGCTGAAGCCCTTGGGCTCGCGCCCCCAACTCCAGCGACCGACCTGATACATCCGCTGCCGGAGTTGCTCGTTGGTGTAGCCCAGGAAGTCGTAGACCTTGCCATGATAATCGAACAGCCAGATCCGATTGTGATCGGCCACTAGCTGGTCGAGCTTCTCGGAGATCCGCGACTGCATCTCCTCGGGAGGCTGATTGATCATTGCGTCGTCGAACAGGTAGATCAGCGGTTGGTTGATCTGGAGGTAGTATTCAAGTCCGAATGTCTTTTGCGGATGAAAGCTGACCACTGCGTCGCCGGGCCGCAACCCGTCCTCAATCTGTCGGGCGGCAAGGCGGAAGTCCTGTCCGACGAAGTCCGGGTTGTAGTAATAGTCGCGCAGGCTCAGGCCGCTGGTGAGCAACAGCCAGCTGGCCGCAATGACCGCCAATGTGGGGCGCGAGTTCCAGGTCCGCTCCAAACCGATGGCGAGCAGGATCAGCAACGCGGGTAGCATGTACAACGTGGGGCGCACGTCGAACAGGTTGACCGCGCGCGTGATCACGATCAGCATCAACGGCGGCAGCGCAGCCAAAATTAGCAGCATCCAGCGATCTTGAAATTTGCCGCGGGCGCCGCGCAGGCACAGCGCTGCAAACGGTATGGACATCGCCGCCATCAAGATAATCCCGGCCAACATCTGCTGATTAGTAAAACGATCCAGCGGACCGATCAGTGTTGGAAAATGATCGTCCACAGCTCCGTAGGAAAAGTAAATCGCCAGTTTAATCAGCAGCTCGAACAAGCCGATCGGCGGACGCCAAGTCTGTCCGCGCATCGCCTGAACGAAAAAGATTTTCAACGTGGGTACGAAGCTGGCAGCGGCAAAGCCCATGGCAAAAAGCAAGGCCAGCAGTGTCAGGTAGCGTGAGCGCAGCGACACGGCCCAGCGCTCAAGGCTCTGCGGCTGGTTGACAGCGCCCTGAGCCCGGAACAGCCGCAAGCTGAACACCACGATCATCACTACCCAGGCCGCGAACAGGAACGCGGTGGCGTAGTGCAGGTTGATCAATGCGGCCCAGCAGATTGCCAAGAGCACGGACCAGCCCAGGTTTCGTCCCTGGAGCAGCTTGACCAGGGACAACGATCCGGCGGTCGCGCACAGCAGCACCAGACTCTGCATTCGCAGATCCTGGGAGCAGGCGGTTGCCAGCGGACTGATTGTCAGGGCTGCGGCCGCGATCAGCGCCATGCGCCGCGAACCAAAGCTGCGGGCCAACAAGTAGGTAAACAGCACGGCCAGGATCGAGGAGACCAGCATCGGCAGCCGGCTGATCACGTGCCCGACTCCCAGCCGTCCGTAGTAATGGTAGAAGAAGTAGAGCCCCAGCGGGCTGGAATCGCGTCCGCCGTGGATCTGGTAGATTTGCCGCAACCCCTGCTCGCTGTAGTGCAAGGTCGAGATCTCATCGTCCCACAGCGGCCGGTCCCAGACCCCCCAGAACCGCAGCAGTCCGGCCAGCGCCAGCAACGCGATGAGTGCAAATACGACCGTGCGCAATGAAAGATCTTTGGGACTGTGCATCGCGGGGATTATAGCCCAGGTGGATAATAGGGCCGAATCGGATCTTCGTGCGTTGCCTCGGATCGCACTTTGATCGGAAGGGGCCAGAGCAGGCAATGGAGTTGACCGGCTTTGATTTTCACCTCGCTACGGGCTAATTTGTTGCCAATCCTAACCTGGATTATGCATCAAGGTTTAGCTGCGGCTCCCGGCACGTTTCGTTGACGAACCCGCATGAATAATCCAGGCTAAACTCCAAGAGGATTCGACGATGAACACATTCAAGCGTTGCCTGTTGATCGCACTGTGTCTGACGCTGATTTGCGCCCTACCCGGCCTGGCGCGCGATTACAATTTTCATCCACTCGAATCGCTGGTGCGGGTCTATTCTGCAGGGCCGCAGGACATCGCAACGGTGCAGCTTGCCGCACGGGCCTACATGGGTGCGGACGAGCTGCATCTTGATTTTCTGTTTTCGCCGCAGCAGATCGAGCAATTAATCGACAGCTCGATCGCCTTCGACGTGTTGATCGAGGATTACTGGGGCGATCGACTGGCCCGCGGATTGGACGGGCCGCCGGCCGAGTACTACGACTACTCTGAGATGGCGACGTTTTTAAGCAACGTGGCCACGAACTATCCGAGTATCGCGCAGCTGCACAACCTGGGCACCAGCTTGGGCGGGCGCACGCTGTGGGCGCTGAAGATCTCGGACAACGTTACGGTGGACGAGGCCGAGCCCGAGATCTATTGGGACTCCACGACCCACGGCGACGAACCGCCGGGCACCGAGTTGCTGCTCGACGTGATCAATCAGATGGTCACCGGCTACGGCACCGACTGGGATATGACGGCGTTGGTTGACGACCTTGAAAACTGGTTCGTGCCGATCGTCAATCCCGATGGACACGTCAATTCCAGTCGTTACAACGGCGACAGTGTGGACCTCAACCGCGACTACGGCTACATGTGGGAGTCAGAGGGCGGATCGGACTTCCCCTATGGCGAGCCCGAGAGCCAGGCGATCGCCAACCTGTGGCTGGACAACCAGTTCTCAATGGGGACCAGTTACCACACCGGGACAACAAAATTCCTCTGGGCCTGGAGCTACACCTACACCAGCCCGCCGGACGGCGCGCTGATGGATTATATGGGAGGCGTCTACTGCGGATACACCGGGTATCAGCGGTACCAGGGGGCCGGACTCTACGGCTCGCCGTACCACGGATCGAGCAAGGATACGCTCTACGGTACGTTCGGATCCCTGGGCTGGACCATCGAGATTAGCACCATCAAGACACCGCCGTACTCGCAGATTCCCGGGATAATCAACATCAACGACGACGGCGTATTCGACCTGATGACCCAGGTTGATACCGGTATCCAGGGGATGGTGACCGACGCGACCAGCGACGCGCCCGTCGGCGCCATGCTCTACGTTGATCCGGCCTGGGTGGTCTACAGCGACCCGCTGGTCGGCGACTTTTTCCGCGTGCTGCGTCCGGGCACCTACGACGTCACCGCCTGGGCCCCGGGCTACCAGGTCGCCACGCAGCAGGACGTGGTAGTCAGCACGGGTAGCCGTACCCAGGTCGACCTGGAACTGACACCGCAAGCCACGCCGATGAGCTACGGCTTTCGCTGGCTGTACTCGTTCATGACCAACAGCGAGTCCACCACCACCCTGACCATCGACGCCCTGGGCCCCACCGACGGCGGGTACGTGGCCATCGGCAACAACGGTTACGCGGTGATCGACCTCAGCCCGGAGGGGGCGATCGACGATAACGACGGCGACGACGTCCTGGTGGTGGTCTCCGACAGCGAGGGCTACGCACTCTACGGCTCGAACACGCCGTGGCATCAGCCGTCGAGCAACTGGAAGCTGCTGGGATACGGCAGCGGAACATCGAGCTTCGATTTGGACGGCAGCGGACTGTCCAGCGTGCGCTATTTACGCGTGGACAACTGCTCCAAGGGGACGCTCAACCTCGATTCCGTGGGCAGCTATATTGCGTTGGTCGTCGATTTCGTCGGCGATCCGACCCAGGGCGACGCGCCGCTTAGCGTCGATTTCACCGACATGAGCCAGTGCCTGATGGGCAATATCACGGGCTGGAGCTGGAGCTTCGGCGACACCGATACCAGCAGTGATCAGAACCCGAGCCACGTGTACCAGTATCCGGGTCGCTATACGGTTCAGCTGACGATCGACAGCAGCATCGGCAGCGGCGTGGCCACGCGCGTCGAGTATATTGTGGTCGACCAGCCCGGCGACGATGACGACGATGATGACGACGACAGCGACGATGACGACGACGATCTTGGCGACGATGACGACGATGCGTCCGGCGACGATGACGACGACGACCAGAGCTGCTGCGGGTAAGCGCTGATCAGCGCTTTGCAGGCAAGATAGTGGGCGATTCGTTGCCGCGCCTTGGGGCATACGCCGAGACCATGCCGCTGGACGAGTTGAGCCATCGGCGCACCCTGGAGATCGTCCAGCGTTATAACCTGACCGTGGCCTACGCCGTACCCCTGCCGCTGGAGCCGATCGCGGTTGACGATCGTTTTTGGAACGGCATCCGGCGCTGGATCGATACGTTCAATCAGCGCGGCGGACGCGCCCTACTCTGGCCGTTGCTTCCCAAGGATCACGGCTACTGGCTCAACGAGCGCAACGCGCGGCGTTTCGCCGAATCCATGTCGCGGCTGCTGGACTGGTTCGACAACTGCAAGGCCGATCTGCCCGGCGTGGTTTACGACGTGGAGACTCCCTGGCAGCAGATGAGCGCGATGCTCGATCCGCAGACCTGCGGGCTTTCTAAGGCCGCTGAGCTGTTGAAATTCGCATTGGAAAACCGCAATCCGCGGCGATTTGCAGGCGCATCGCAGGAGATCGAACGCATGGTTCGCGCCGTTGCCCAGAGGTGTGAAACCAATTATGTGGCGGTCTTCCCGTTGCTGCTCGCCGATCTGCTCGTCGAGGGCTACCGGTTGCAGGACTTGTTGGAGATGCCGATTTTCTCGGTGGACTATCGCAACTACAACCTGATGATGTACACCTCGTACCTCGGCGACCTGATGGGAAACCTGCTCGACCGCCGCGGCGTCACGCGCATGGTCTTTGAGCAGTCGCGGCTGCTGCGCGAACGCTTCGGCGATCACGGACAGATTACACTGGGCAGCAATTACGAGGCCGTGTTGCCCGGCAAGCCGCTGCGCACATACGGCGGTCCCGAGGATATGCGTTGCGATGTTGCCGCGGCCAAGGCCGCGGGGATCAAAGAGTTCTGGCTCTACTGCCTCGAGGGCGTGCTTTACAGCGACGGCGCAGGCACTCGCAGGCGCAGCGAGCGCGATGCGCGGGCCTGGTTCGAGATGCTGATCGAGGCTCAGCCGGCCGAGCCCGAGCCCAGCCGTCGCTATACCTGGCTGCGCAATGTTGCGAGTGTTCTCAACCGCGATCCGATCGGCAAGCGGCTGGTCGCGCGCAACTTGGAAAGCGATTAATGGACGAGCAGACTTGGCGCCGACTGGTGACCGACATTGCCCAGAGCAGTCCGTTCTGGAGCCATCTGGGCATCACCATCGAACACATCGATAATGGCTACGCCCGGCTGGTGATGGCCCAATCGGAACAGCTGTCCAATGCCGGCGGCGTAATCCACGGCGGCGCACTGTCCTCTCTGGCCGACTCGGCCACGGCGATCGCCGTGCTATCGCTGTGCGATCCGCAGGAGCGGGTGACGACCATCGAGATGAAAATTAATTTCCTTACCCCTGCCGCGCCGGGGAAATGCATCTGCGAGGCGCGCGTTGTGCGCAAGGGGACCACGACCGCGGTCTGCGACGTCGAGATCTTCGACGCTCAGGGCGCGATGGTGTGCAAGGCCCTGATCACCTACGCCGTGATCCATCCCCAGACCCGCGAGTTGATCGCCAAGGCCAGGCAGGCGCCCACCTCATGATCGTCAAGCTTGCCGCCGACATCCACGGCCGCTTCGACGAACTGGCAAGCGGACTCTCCGCGGACGACCTGTTTATCGGCCTGGGCGATTACCTGAACCTAGTGGACTACGACGACATTGAGGGGATCTTGGTCGACCTGCTGGGCCATGACGTTGTGGCGAGCGCGCTCGAGGCGCTACGCCGTGGCGACCGCGAGTCGGTAAAACGGACCATGCAGGATGTCGGCGGCGACAGGCCGCAGTTTTATGCCACAGTGATGCAGCGTGTAGCCGAGTCGTACGTCGAACTGATCAACTCCATTCCTTGCCGCGCCTACCTGCTGTGGGGCAACGTCGACGTGCCGCATCTGCTGCAAGCTGCCGCCGAGGGGAACGAGCGAATTACGGTGGTCGACAGCCTGTGCATCGAGATCGGCTCGAGCACGGTCGGCATGCTCTCGGGTATGCCGCCCGGGCCTTTCAGCTTCGGCCTGCCGGGTGAACGGCCGCCGCATGATTACGCCGAACTACTCTACGGGCTGGGCGAGGTCGACGTGCTACTGGTCCACCCACCTCCGGCCGACGCGGAGTTGACCGTCGACATTCACGCTCAACGCGATGAAGAGGGCTGTGCAGCCGTTTCGGCGTTTATCGAACGGTTCAAGCCGCGGGAATGCTACTTCGGTCACGTGCACCAGCCCCAAAGCCATGAAAAGAAAATTCACGACACCAACTGCGTCAACCTGGGCTACTTTCGTAAACATCGCACCCTGAGGCGGATCGAGCTGTGAGAGTGCTCTGCGGATTGGACCGACTGGCGGCCGGAGAATATCCCAATATTCGCGGCAAACGGATCGCCCTGTTGACTCACGCCGCAGCCCTGACCCGCGAGCTGGCGAGCGCCGCCGACGTGCTGATCGACGGCGTGGACGCCGAGCTGGTGCAGATCCACTCGCCCGAGCACGGTTTATTCGGCACGTTGCAGGACCAAGTCGCGGCTCAGGACACGATGTACCGCGGTATTGAAGTGGATAGCCTTTACGGCGGCGACGAGCAGAGCCTGCAGATCGATCCGCAGCGCCTGGCGGAGATCGACCTGCTGGTGATCGACCTGGTCGATATCGGTGCGCGCTACTACACCTACGCCGCCACCATGGCCCATGCGTTGCGCGCTGCCGGCCAGGCCGGAATTCCGGCGCTGGTGCTCGACCGACCAAATCCCCTGGGCGGCGAACAGGTCGAGGGCAACCTGCTCGAGCCGGAGTACCAGAGCTTTGTCGGGCTGTTCCCGATTCCGGTCCGGCACGGCATGACATTGGGCGAGTTGGCGATCTTCATGACGCGCCATTTGGGTTTGTACTGCGAGGTCACGGTGCTGCAATGCCAGGGCTGGAAGCGCTCGATGCTTTTTAACCAGACCGATTTGCGCTGGATCGCGCCCAGTCCGAACATGCCAAGTTTCGAGACCGCATTGGTCTACCCCGGCGCCTGTCTGGTCGAGGGCACCAACCTCTCCGAGGGGCGCGGCACGACCATGCCGTTTTTACAGATCGGTGCGCCGTTCATCAGCGCCGGCGCTTTGGCCGAACGCCTGAATCTGGTCGGACTTCCGGGAGTGCGCTTCCGTCCGATCAGCTTCAACCCTGTTTTCGGCAAACACGCGGCGAACGATTGTGACGGCGTATTCTGTCACGTAATCGAGCAGCACTCCTTCAGGCCCTATCGCACGGGATTGGCCCTGCTGTGGGCCGCCAACAAGGTCGCCGGCTCGCAGTTCAACTGGCGCACCGAGCCCTACGAATTCGTGTCCGACCGCCTGGCGATCGACATGCTGTGCGGCACAGACAGGGTACGGCGAATGATCGACGCCCACGCCGCGTTGGACGAGCTGCTGGCTGTGGCCGAAGAGGTCGACGCCGACTTCATGGCCGCGCGCGCGGAGATTTTGCTCTACCGTTGAGGCGACTGAATGTTCAAGGCGATTAAGTCTGAGCTGATTAGGGTCTTCCGCGAGCTGCGGCAGCCCGAGGCGCTGGTGCTGTTGATCTCCAGCGTGCTGATCCTGGTGCACCACAGCTTTTTCCGCCGCGGCTCTATCAGGCGCAACATCCTCCCCCAGTTCGGCATCAAGCCGATCAAGGGCGAGTTCAGCGAGCTCTACCCTTATGCGATCTGGGCTCTGTCCTCGTTTGTGATCTATTTCGTGATCCCGCTGCTTTTGATCAAACTGCTGCACCGCCGTAAGCTCTCCGATTTCGGCTTGGGGATCGGCGACAGTCGTCTGGCGCTGAAGATCGTCGGCCTGTTCGCGCTGATCATGTTGCCGCTGACCGTGCTGGTCGGACTGCTGCCCGACCTCTGCAACTTTGCGGGCTGGCAATCCGGGGCCGAGGCGCTGGACGCGTTCGTTGACTACTATCCCCAGGTCAAGTGGGTCGACCCGCTGTTGATCGGCAAGACCCCGGTCTCCGCCGGAACCATGGTCGGGCGGCTGCTGTTGGTGCACCTGTTTCTATTTCTCTACTTTATCGGCTGGGAGTTTCTCTTCCGCGGATACATGTTGTTCGGCCTCTACGACCGCCTGGGTTTCAACGCCGTGCTGATCGCCAACCTACCCTTTGTGGTGCTGCACTATTCCAAGCCGTTTCCCGAGGCCCTGGGATCGGTGATCGCCGGAATAGCCCTGTGCGTGCTGGCGCTAAAGACTCGCAGTTTCTGGCCGTGCGTAATTTTGCACTGGATGGTCGCCGCCTCGATGGAGTGGGTCGTGGTGCTGCGCTCGTTGGTTTAATCCAGATTTCGATGAAACTTGCCCATGGTCGTTTGCCCGATTTGACAACCGACCGCGTGGTTTCCTAACATCCGCGCTCCATGAGATCGCTGGGCGCACTACTGTTACTGATTACCGTGATCGCCGCGGGTCTGCCTGCGGCGGCCGAGTCGGGGCCGAGCTACAACCTGGGACCGGACGATATTACGAAGGGTCTGCCGGCCAAGGATGCGGCCTACGATCCGCAGCCGGGCAAGCAGTACGGCGAAACCTGGACGCTGATGATGCGCAGCGACAACGGCGCGATGATCTTCGCCCAGGTGATCATCAGCTCCACCGGATTCTCGAACTTTTTTCCCGGATACAGCCTGACGATCATCGGGCCCGACGGCACCTCGGTTACCGACAGCCAGGAGTACGACTCGCAACAGTTGGTCGCCTCACGCGACAAATTGGACCTGCACTTCGGCCCGGTATTGCTCAGCGGGCAACACCCGCACTATCGGCTGAAGATCAACGGCGAGCGCGTATCCTGCGATCTGGAGATCACCTCGCGCGGCCCTGGTTTTTCAGCCGGCGACGGCCGCATGTCCCTGCGAAACGGCAAGACGATGCGGATCTGCTGGCCGGCGCCGGACTCGCGGATCGAGGGGACGTTGACCATCGACGGGCGCCCGATCGACGCCTCGGGTTGGGGCTCGTTGGATCACCTGGTGCAGACGATGCTCGGACCGTCCTTTGCCGACAGCTGGGTCTCCTTCCAGGTGCATGCGGGCGATTTGGATATTATCGTGCTCGGGTTCGACGCCAACGAGGACTTCGACGATGCGGCGATCTACCTCGTCCTGATCTGCGAGGACGGCCGTTACCTGGCGGCCACCAACCGGGTGAAATTGATTCGCAGCGATTTTGCAAAGGAGCCGTACACCGGCAGACTGCTGCCCCGGCGGATCACTGTACGCGCGGTGGGCGAGGGATTGCAGATGGACTTCACGGTCAGCGGGGATTACATCGTCAACCGCATGGAGGTACTGGAAAAGCTCAACCCGGTGACCGCGGCGATCGTGCGCACCTTTGTCGCGGATCCGGCCTACATCCGCGTCTACTCCAAGGCAATGCTCAACCTCGAGCTCAACGGCTCGAGCCGCACTGTGCCCGCAGAGGTCCTGGGTCAGCTGATTTTGATTAAATGATTTACGGCGGCCGGACGGCTGCCCCGCTTGTCTAAATTTGTAAGGCTTCGATCGTGATTCCCAGCAGAATTACAGCGGAGATCGTGCGGTCGTGTTCGGGCGTGCCGCTGAGCAGCTCGGCAACGCTGCTGCGTCCGTTGAACGAGCGCAGACAAGAGCGCTGCGCGGCCGTACGCAGCAGGCTGTCCAGAGGGATCGTCGCTTCTTTGTAAAGACGCGGTCTGCTGTCTCTGAAGCGAGAGATCAGTTGAGCCAAGGTGCGCTGTTGGGCCAGGTTGAGCATCCAATCGGCGATCGCTTGCGGCAGGGTCAGTTGGAACTGTAAAGCCGGATCCTGCTCGAGGGTCACGGGCGCGAACTCCCAGTTCCCCTCGGTGATCGCCAGCAGTTTCGTCATCCCTTTTTCGATCTGGATTTGCAAAGCCTCGAACACCTGGTGCGGCTTAACCAGACCGTTGATTAATAATACCTCGCCCAGTTTCCGGCCCTCGTCTGCGGCCTGGATCAGCGCATTGTCGCGCTGCTGCTCGTCGATCCATCCCTGATCGATCATGATTTCACCCAGGCAGGGCACGACCGCGCCCTCCGAGGTGACTTTCAGCGGCTTTCCATCGTGCACTTCGAGCACCAGCGTATCGTCCCGGCCGTTGACGCCCAAACGTCCGGTAGGTTGATGGTGGTGGATACGCATCAACTCCCGAGGCAGATTCAGACCGACGATTTCCCCGCTTCGGCTTCCGGAGACCTCGGTCTGGAACGCCTGCCGGTTCGTCCCGCGCAACGCGGCGCCTTGGCTGCTCGGAGGATCTTCAACGCTCGGGGTCGGGACCGGGTCCGCGGCCGCAGGCGGCTGGTCAATAGACGGTCGGGTCGAGATATAGCTCGCATTGAAGTCGACTTTACCCGGACCGGCGGCGATGCCCTTGAGGCGGATCATGCCGGTTATCAGCAACAGGTAGAGTAGTTTGAATGTATCGACCAGTCCCATGCTGCTGCCGGCCATTAGGTCGCCCAGCGTACGTTTGCCGTTGCACAGTTCGAGCAGCTTTCTGCCGCCGCTGCCGATGTTGATCGCGATTTTAATTTCTACGTTCGCCTGTTCGACGTTGTTGATCACACGCAGTCGGCGATGTTCGTAGAGCAACGGTTCCAATTTTTCCAGGCCGTAGGCTTCGCGAACCTGCTTGAGCAGCAGCACGATATATTCCGACGCTGCGATCTGCGCGGTGGTGGAGACGTTGGCGAGTTCGATCTGGTAGCTGCTCAGGTTGAGCTTGAGCACGGCCGCGAGCTTGCGCACAAGTTGATCCAACAGCACCTCGTGCAGCTCGTGGGGCGTGATTAATCCCGACTCGATCAGCACCTCGCCCAGCGGTCGTTCGTGGACAAGGGCTTTCTTGCGCAACTGATCCAGGTCGTCCAGGTCGATCAACTCGCGATCGCGCAGCAGCCGACCGGTACTCATCTCCTCGATGAACGGCGAGAGGATCAACGTGGGCACGCCCTGCTCGAACTCGAGCTTCCACAGTCCGTTGTTGCCGGTCTCGATGGTGGCCACGCAATCGATCTTCTGCTGGAATATCGCCAACAGGATCTGCGGCAGGTTTGCCGAATCAGTGGTGCCGATCGACGGAATAACCTGCGGAAGATCTCGTGCGGCCGGTCGGGGCGTTGGCGGGGAAGGCTCGGGTTTCTTGACAGCCGAAGCTGATTTATCCGATCCGTTAGCGTCGATCTCGACCAGAGACGCCGGCTCTTGCGGTATCAGCGAATCGTCCAACAGATTTTCGATCGCCTTTTCCAGGGTAGTCATATCGAACGGTTTTTCCAGGTAGCTTGCGGCGTCGGCCTTGTCCATCACCTCGCGGATGAATTTGGGGCTGCGACGCATGTCGAACAGCAGGATGATCGGCACGTCCTTGTAATACGGGTCCTCGCGCATCGTGCGGCAGATGTCCATTCCGTTGAGGTCGGCGGTGAGCATGCTGATCACTGCGACGTGCGGTGGAGTGCGTCTGAAGCTGTCGATGACTTTGCGACCCGAGAACTCGACCTCGACATCGTATCCCTTGGCACTGAGGTAGCGAAAAATCTCGTTCAGCGCTTCGGCGTTGTGGTCAACGATCAGTAGCTTGGCGTATTGAGGTGCCATTATCTTCCTAAGAGTTCTTCGCCGACTTGACGCCCGCGATTAACGGCCGCGCTTAAGTTAAAATACTTATTATTCCATTGCATCGGGAAATAGCGCCAAGCACGTATTATAAGCAAGGGCCGCACTTAATGTATAGAGCGAAATATGAAGAAAACGTGTAAACGCTTTGGATTGTTGCCCCGTTTGGGGCTCCTTGATACTCTTCCACAACTTGGCGCAATGGCTTGAAGGAAAAGCATTGAAAGAGCCTTTTGTGGAACAATTTAACACGGCTGTGGACAGGAAGACGCTGACCATTGTCGCGCTGTGCGCGCTATGGATGCTGCTGTTCGAGACCGTCTTTTTTCAGCTGATAACTTTCACCGTAAATTACCTGCAAGCCTGCCAGGTGATCTCCATGGCGCTGCTGGGGATCGGGCTGGGCGGAATCGTGGCCTCGATAGTCCCCTCGCGCAATGCGATGCAGGTCGCGGTCACCGCCGGATGGGCTATGCCAGTCTCGGTTCTGGCCAGCCTGGCGCTGATCATGCTCTTCCCGTCGCGCACGGCGCTGATCGAGCTGGCGTTGGCATCGCCGTTCATTCTGGGCAGCCTGATCATCTCGATTCAGCTCACGCTTCATCCGTGCCACAAGGTCTACTTTGCGGATTTGGTCGGCGCCGCCCTGGGCGTGGCGGCCACGACGCTGTGCCTGCCGTTGCTGCGCGAGGAAGGCAGTGTGCTGCTGCTGGTGAGCATCGGCGCGTTTATCGCATTGATGATCACCAACAGAACCAAGGCCAGCCTACGACTGCTGATCGCCGCACAGATCGTGGCCGGGCTGATCGCCGGCATGGCGATTTTCGGGATCATCACCAACCAGCGATTCGATTGGCTCAACGTGGCGCAGCAGGTGCGGGAGAATCCCGAGGACCGCAACAAGATCTATAGCCGTTTGGCGCGCGAGAGGAGATCTCAACCCTCCGACGAGACGGTCTATAAGCGCGGATTGGGCAGCCTGATCGAGCGCGTGGATGTGGTCAAGCGCCGCTCGCGCTACGTTGTGTATTACAACGGATACCCCAACGATCATTTCACCCGCAACCTGCCCGCCAGGCATCGTCATGATCGGCGGCTGCCCGTGGGCCTGATGCACGTAATGGATCCGGACCAGCGGGTGCGGCGCGCCATGATCCCGGAACGTTTCGATCTCTCGCCGCCGTCTCGCGCGTTGCGGGTGTTGGACTCCGGACTATCGGCGGCACTGAGTCGCCATTGGCCGACGCTGCGGGCTATCAGCGATCCGGGCCATACCCTGTACGAGCCCAAGGACGTGATGATCGTCGGTCCGGCCGCCGAGGGTATCACCAAGCCGGCTAAAATTGCCGCCGGAACCAACGGCCGCGTGGTCGGCGTTGAGATCAACCCGGCGATCGTCAAACTGATGACCGAGATCTATGACGGAGACGTCAGCGGCCATGCCTACGACGACATGGAAATCCGCGCAATGGACGCCCGCGCATATCTGGCCGACAGCAAGCGGTCTTTCGACATGATCACCATGCTCAACACCCACCGCATTCGCACTGTGGGCGACGTCGGACCGCCGGAATATTTGCACACCTATGAGGCGTTTAGCAGCTACTTCGATCACATGAACGACCGCGGGGTGATTGTGCTTGAGGAGCGTGCGCTGTCGGAAAAGGCGCCGTACGGCATCGCGCGGATCGTTCTCACTGCGGGACGCGTGCTGACCGATCGTTTCGGCGCCCAGGACCTGTCGCGACAGATCCTGGTCTATACCTGGATCGCTGGCAGTAAGTACGTCTCAATTCTAATTAAAAAGACGCCGTTCACCGACGAGGAACTGGCCTGGCTCGACAAAAGCTGGCGCATGCACAACTCCCCTGCCCGGCGGGTGCGCTGGTCGGCGTTCCCTGGGTTCCATACAGGGTCGGTTTACGAGGCGGCGGTCAGCGGAATCGGCCTGGCGAAGCTGGCTCCGCCCACGACACACAATATGTCGCTGATCACGGACGAGAAGCCGTTTCCCTACGACGTGTTCAAGGCGCGAGATGAGCATTGGCGGGTGATTCGCAGGGTGGCGATCTTCGCCCTGTTGCTCGGCGTGCTGCCGGCGCTGTTACTCGGAGTCGGCCTGTTTGCGCGTAAGCGTGTGCGCAATCCCGGCCGCGCCGGAGTGCTGATGCTCTACGCCATGGCCCTCGGGTTGGGCTACCTGCTGACCGAGATCGTGTTGATCCAGCGCTTCCAGATGTTCCTGGATTCGCCGATCTGGGCCGTGCTGGTCGTTTTGGGCGTGATGCTTTTCGCCTCCGGACTGGGCAGCCTGTTCGGCGGAAGTTTCCACGGCCGCAAGGCGGCGCTGGCGTTCGTGGCGATCTTGGCGGCGATCCTGTTTTGCGCATACGCCGTCCCCGGGCTGTTGCGCGCGCTGATCTTCCTGCCGCTGAGCCTACGCATCGTAGTCTCGGCCTTGATCGTCGGGTCAATCGGATTCTTTATGGGCATGCCGCTGCCGATCTGTCTGAACATGCTGGCAAAGAGCAGCGGGCCGCGGCTGTCGGCGATGGCTTTCGGTCTCAACGGATCGGCAGGCGCAGTGGCCACCTCGGTCGCTCTGCTGACCAACAAGCTCTACGGTTTCACCGGCACGTTGTGGTTGTCCGCCGCGGCCTATGCTCTGGCGCTGCTGCTGATGTTGGCCGCAGGAGCCGGGGCTCCGGCAGACACGTCTGACGCTGAGGGTTAGTCGGACGCTTCCTGTGCCTGATCGAGGTAGTTATCGCGCTGATTCTCGAGCTTGTCCTTGGCCGGGAACCACTGCTCCAATTTCTGGTCGACGTAGGTCTGAACCGGCTCGGGAAGCTGCCGTATCGCTGCGAGCAGTGCGAAGATGAACGCCAGGATCACCAGGATAACGATTAATTTCTTCATCGAGTCCCCCTCGATTTCTCGACGCTATTAAAGAGGCGTGGGCATGATTTTGACCTGCGCATTGCGCGTCAGTTCCTCCCACCAGCGCTTGAGTTCCTCGTTGTACAGATCCTTGCGCACTCGGTCCTCGATCTGGTTAAGCAACGCTCCGCCGTACAGATCTTCCTTGTTCTCCTCGTAGTAGCTGTTCAGCCGCAGTTCCACCTGTAGGTTGACGCGTTTGGCCACGAAGTTTTGGGCTACGATGTAGCGTTTAAAGACCTCCAGCAGATCTTCCTGGGTCCGCCAGCCGTTGCTGTAGATGAATTGCTCGAATTGCTGCTGATCGGCGAAGCCATCTTTGAAGTGCTCGAAGTCACTTTGCAGCTGCTGTTCGTCGTAATCGGTCAGGTTGAGCTTCACCGCCTGGCGATAGACCAAAGTGAGGATCACCAGTTCGTCGAGCACTCCCTTGAGCGTTCCCTGTTCGAGCACGACGTCGATCTGGAGCAGGCTGTTTTGCGTACGCTCGACGATCTTACGGAGGCGGATCAGGTCGCTGAGCGTGATCACCTCGGAATCGACCGTGGCCACGATCTTGTCGATCAGCTTGGCCCACGCCGGGCCGCACAGCAGGCAGACGATCAGCAATGCGATGATCAGCGTCCCGGCGCCCCGATGGTTCAATTCATCTCCCGGCTGCCCGGCGGGCCGAGCTGTTCAAGCTGGTTGAGATTCTCGAACGCCCACAGCCGCGCCAATGATTTCATGTCCTCTTCGTCGAGCAGGCCGACCACGGCCGCGGACTTGGCGGAGCAGCGCTGGGCGAGCAGGTCCAACGAGTTTTGCAGCGGTCCGGCCATGGCCGCCTGCACTGTGTCGATCTGACGCAGGCCCGGCCCAGGCAGACTCGGATCGCCCTGCGCCGAACCGCGGATGACCTGGAAGGCCAACAGCGAGCCGTGTTCCACGTCCAGCGCCATTGCCGCAACGCAGTAGCGTAGATCGCAGCCTTGCGGGCCACAGACCAGCTCGAGCTTCAGAACGTCCGCCACCACGACGAATCCCGATCGGCCGCGCTGCGTCAGCTTGTCCAGGGCCAGTCCGCGGTAGACCCGGCTGGAATCGTTGTCGCGGATCAGCTCCACGCAATACAGCCCGAGCCTGCCGCGCTGGGAACGCGGACGGTGTTTGATGCGGTAGACCCGCGGCGCCAGGTTCGGGCCGGGTACCCTGGCCTGCTCGTCGTACAACAGCTCGCCGCCGCGTGGAACATCTTGCGGTTCTTCCCACAGCCGCTGGAACTCGTCCCCTTCCAGGGGTTCGACCAGCGCCACGGCGCGGTTGCGCGAGAGCAGCGACAAGTACTGATCGCGGTCAATAGTCGACTCGATCGGCGGACCGTCGTAGGGCCGGAGGGTCGGCGCGTCCTGTTGATCCTCGCTGCGCTCGTGAGCGGGAACATCGGATGCCTGCAACATCTCGGCGACGAAGATCTCAATGAATCGTCTGGAATCGTAGTCGATCCGCCGGTGCAGCGCGTCCGCAGCCACACCGACGTCGATCACTTGCGAGACCTCCAGCGTCTGCGGAACGATCACCACCAGGGCCGATTGCTCGTCCGCGAATCGTTTGAGGCTTCGTTGATCGCGCGACGAACAGGCCGGGATCATTATCAGCGCCAACAGCGTCGCCAGGATAGAAATCGATCTATATAGCATCGTCAAACAATATAGACCGGTGATTGATGCTGGCAAGCCCATTGCTTAACGATTATCTTGGATTGACCCGACAAGCCGCTGACTGGTAATAAAGACCAGACACAATACAGTGAGTTGGAAATTTGCTGAAACTAGCCCTGTCGACGCTGATGTTGGCAATTGCATCGCTGGCTTACCACCTGTTTTCGCCGCAGCACATCTACAGCCTGGAGCCCTATGAGCTTCCGGTGACCATCGCGCTTTTCTGCTTGTGCTGCGTACTGGTGATCGTCCGCTGGATCATCAGGCTCGCCACGGTGCCGCGCACGATCAAGCTTGAGGACAGACCGCTCACAGTGTCCGACGTTCACAACGATATCATCGAGGCCGTGCGCAAAGCCCCGACCGTCCGCCAGGCAGTCGACATGGTGTTCGAGAAACACCGGATTCCGAAGAAAGAGATCTACGAACAGGTGATGAAGCTTCTTGCTTCTCCTCAAGAGCATGAGGAAGTGAAGATGTCAAAAGATACCTGGGATCTGTCGCCGGGCGAGATAGTTCAGGAAGACGATATGTGGAGCGTGGTCGACGAAGAATCACAGGATTCCGGCGAAGACAAGGATTGAGCCGTTTAACCCCAAGATAATTCCCTTGCGGAGGTTTTACGGTTTATTGTATTTTGCTTACAACAATCCACCACTTAATGTTGGAGAAAAATGATGAAGAGCAAATTCTGGCTGATCTTAGCCGTATCGATCGTTGCCGCAATGATGCTGTTTGCAACGGTCGCCTGTGACGAGGGCGACGATGACGATGACGATACCAATCCTCCGATCGACGACGACGATGACGACGACTGCACGGACAACTCCCCTCCGGGAATTCTCGAGTTCCGCTTCTGGATCAACGATACCGAGACCACGACTACGCCGCTGGTGATCGACACTGACGACGCGTTCGATTTCGGCACTGTTTACGCAGATCTGGAGTGCAACCTGGTCGATGGTCAGATCTGGGTGCAGCTTGACGGCGGCGATTGGAGCACGATCGCGTTGACCGCCGAGGACGTGGCCGACGGCTTCCCCTGCGTGGACGACTTCGTCAAGCTGTATATCGGCGATGACGCGGGCCCCAGCGGACTGGCCGTGGGCGACCA
Source organism: Candidatus Alcyoniella australis (assembly GCA_030765605.1). NCBI lineage: Bacteria > Candidatus Lernaellota > Candidatus Lernaellaia > Candidatus Lernaellales > Candidatus Alcyoniellaceae > Candidatus Alcyoniella > Candidatus Alcyoniella australis. Next base: position 10,612 of record JAVCCG010000048.1, on the reverse strand, counting down.
CGCTGTCAACGTTCAGCTCGAGGACAACTGCGGCGCGATCAGCGATCCGGACAACTTCGCTTTCGAGGTGATCGAGCCGGTCGCTAAATAACGCGAACCAAATTCAAAGACCAAGTCATCGACAGCCTCGGCATTACTGCCGGGGCTGTTTTTCTATTATCTGCCGTTGTCCGCGATGAAACGCAGCAGGGTCTCGCGGTCGGGAATCCCGTCCCTGCCGCCCAGCCGCGTCGATTTGAGCGCTGCCGCCGCGTTGCAGAACGTCAGCAGGCGCGGCAGGTCGTAGCCGTGCAGCAGTCCGCAGACAAATGCCGCGTGGAACACGTCCCCCGCGCCGGTAGTGTCGCAAACCTTTACATCAAAGCCCGCCGCTTCGACGATCCGCCCCTCGTGCCATGCCAACGAGCCGTTGCGGCCGTCGGTCATCACCACGGGATTGCCCTTGCCGTGCATGCGCGCCAGCTGGGCCAGCGCCCGGCGTTTATCGTCGATGCCGGTGATGGTGCAAACGAAGCTGCTGTCCGAGACGATGTAATCCACGAGCTCGAGCAGCCGCTCGATCCCCGGCGGCGTGCGCTCGGCATCGAGCACCACGCACATGCCCGCCTCACGTGCCCAGCCCACAGACTCGAACAGGGCCGGGATCTGGTGCGAATCGCACAGCAGCATTCGGCCCGATGTTACGTGTTCGCGCTGAAGTTCGCCGGGCAGCAGCTCCAACTCCCGAGACCGGTGATAGGCGATGGTGCGTTCGCCGCTGAGCTCGTCGACGAGCACGATCGCCAGTTGGTTCGCTACATGCGGCGCGGCGTGCACGCAGCCCTGGGTTTCGATGCCAAGGTCGATCAGGGTCTGCCGGCTGAAGCAGCCGAGCTCGTCGCCGCCGAATTTTCCCAAATAGCGCGCCCTAAAGCCCAGGCGCTGCACTGCAACCGCGGCGGTCGCAGCCTGTCCGCCGCCCTGTTTATGCAACGCGGTCATCTGTGTTTTCTTGCCGTGTTCCACAAAGCGCTCGATGCAGCAGATCAGGTCGACCGAGTTGTAGCCCAGGCAGACCACGTCGAACGGCCGGGAATCAACGGTTGTATGTCTCACTGGGCGCCTCAGTCGTCCTTTGCGGAAAGATCGCGGATGTGGGTTACACGATTGCGTCCATTGTTCTTTGAAAAATACAGCGCATTGTCGGCCATCTCGATCAGATCCGGCTTGGTCAGTGCATCGTCGGGATAGCAGGCGATCCCCACGCTGATTGTTATCTTCAGCGTCTTTTGTTCAAAGGGGATGCGCATGTTGGCGACCGCCTTGCGCAAACGATCGCTGAACTTGATCGTTCCCTCGGCGTTGGTGTTCAGCAGTACGATCGCGAACTCCTCGCCGCCGTAGCGCGCAGCGAGATCGATCCGACGAACCGAGGAGCCCAGCAGCGCCGCGAGCCTGCGCAGAACCTCGTCTCCCGCCGGGTGACCGTAAGTATCGTTGACCAGTTTGAAGTGGTCGATATCGACCATTACCAGGCTGATCTGCGTGGGCATGCGTTCGGCCCGTGCCAGCTCCCGCACGAGGAACTCCTGGAAGATGCGATGGTTGGCCAGGTTGGTCAATCCGTCGGTGGTGGCCATCTGCTCCATACGCAGGTACATCCGCGCGTTTACCAGCGCCTGTGTGCACTGGTCGGCGAACACGCGCATGATCTTCTGTTCGAAGTCGGAGAACGAGCGCGGCTTGCGCCAGGCAAGGACAATTGCGCCGATGCCGCGGTCCAGGTGCAACAGCGGGATACACAGCAAGCTGCCCACGTCGCGCAGTTTTAGATTGTTGGAGAGCAGCGGTCGACGTCTGCTCTTTTTCAGCGAACGCTCCCACTCCCGGATGTCGGCATAGGCCAGGAATCTGCGGTTGGTGATCGACCATCCGACGAGGCCCTCGCGGAGATCGAACTTTTTATCGGCCAACTCATCGGCGAATCTGCCACGGGTCGATTCGATCCAGGCTTGCTTGCCGTCCGATTCGAGCAACACCATCAAACCCGAGCCGTAGTCCAGAATGCTCTGCGCCGATTCGAGTACGATCCTGCCCAGGTTCGATAGTTCGAGGCTGCTGGTGAGACCCTGGCTGACCTTGAAGAACGCCGCGAACTCGCTCTTTTCGGCCTCGAGCTCCGCGTTGAGCCGGGATTGCTCGATCGACTGCGAGATCAGTTGAGCGAAGCTGCCCAGCACGCGCCCGTCGCGGCGGTCAAAAGACGATTCCTCGAGGCTGTCCACGACCAGTACGCCGGTCGGCGATTCGAGCCGGAGCACCGGCGCGGCGAGCACCGAACGCACGCGCTCGCGCCGTTTGTAGTAGCCCAATTGGTCGGAGTCGCGGATCGTGGGCAGCGCCAGGTGGGTGCCGTGTTTGATTACCCAGTTCAGGGCTGTCTGCGAAAGCTTGATCGACTCCACGTCGCACACGTGCTTGGAACCGCTGATCTGCATCCGCACGCGCAGGTAGCGGCTGTCAGGGTCGAGCAGCAGCAGTACCGCACTGTACGCGCCGAAGACCCGCTGGGCGATCGTCAGTACTGTGTACAGCTCCTCGTCCAGGGAGAATACCTTGCGCACCGTGCTGCGATCCTTGGCGTCGCGGCTGAGCGAGGCCAGCTCGTCGTGGGTTCCGGCGCGCGAGGCCAGATCCACCGCGTCATGTCGTAGTTTGGCCAGGACGGCCTGGGCTCGTTTGACCTGGTCGCGCTCGAGTTTGAGGAAGATTCCCAATCCCAGACAAAACAGCAGCATGAAGCAGAAGTGATATAGCACCTGCAACATTTCGATCGGCTCGATTCCCAAATACAGCTTCTGCCCAAGCTCAGTCGCGGCCAGAATCGCCGAGAACAGCAGCCCGATCGGAATCGTGGAAAAGGCGACGATCAAAACGACCAGCATGTAGTTGATCGGGTAGAGCTGGCCGGACACGCCGCCGGAACTCTGGATAATCGAATTGACCACGGCCACGCTGAGGATGCCGATCTCCAGGGTGTCGAAGGTCGAGCGCGTCTCGCGGCGGAAGTAACGCAACAGTTTGAAGATCAGCAACAGCGCGCCGCAGAAGATCACCCCGAGCTTCCACAGCTCGATATCGATCAGCCGCGAATTGGGTCCGCCGATTACGCCCAAGACGATCATCAGCAGCAGGGCCGCCGAATAGAGCATCGCGTAGTTGCGCCGCAGAAAACGCCATGCGCCGCTGAGGGCCGATTGCAACCAGGTCATCAAGGATCGGTTCCCGAATCGTCGGCGGGCGTTCGCTCGTCGCGCTGATCGTCATCGTCCTCGAAAAAAACCACGATCTCACCGTCCTTGACGTATCCCAGCTCCTGGCGGATCGCCTGTTCGATGGCGCGCACATCCTCGGTGAGCATCTTGATCTGTTCGGACAGTTCCTGGTTGGCGCGCGACAGCTCCTGGTTCTCGGTATTGATCTGTTCCAGCTCGTTGTTGAGCTTGACGTAGGTCCATAGTCCGTAGTCACCGCAGAACAGGTAGAACAGCAGACCTAGCAACAGCGCGATCAGGATATAGATTACGGTCTTGGAGATGTTCATCGGACCAGCTTCAGGCCCAGTGCGGCGGCGCCGGAACTCGATGTCACCGAACCTGCGTTGTCCACGATCAGCACCTCGACATCGGGCATCGATTCAATCAGCTCCATCCCCTGTTCCGGGCCGAGCACGAACACGGCCGTGGCCAGGGCGTCGGCCAGGGTCGGATCGAGCGCGATTATCGTAACCGACATGCAGCCATCGGCGGGCCATCCGGTCCGTGGATCGATTATATGATGATAGCGCTTGCCCTGATAGATGAAAAATCGCTCGTAATCGCCGGAGGTGACCACCGCGGCATCGTGCGGCTCGATGGTTGCCAGCAGCTTTCCGATCTCGCGCGGGTGCTGAACTCCGACGCTCCAGGGTCCGGCGGGTTTCTCGCCCAATGCGTAGAGATCGCCGCCGGCGTTGACAATCGCCGCGTCAATGCCGTGGCTGCGCAGAACCTCGACGGCGCGGTGCACAGCGTAACCCTTGGCCATCCCCCCTAGGCTGATCGCCGCGCCCGGAGTTGCCAGGCGCACGGCCCTGCGTTGGGGATCGAGCTCGATCAGTCGAAAGTCGATCAGCGGCAGGCGTTGCGCGATCTGCGCCGGGTCGGGCGGCCGGGCATTGTCGCGGCCGAAGCTCCACAGCCCCAGTCCCTTGAATGAAAGATCAAAGGCGCCGTTTGAACGTTGCGAGATCTGATTGGCAAGCTCGATAAGTTTGAAGGTCTCATCGGAGACCACGACCCAGTCCCGCCCCGCTGCACTGTTGATTTGCGAGATCTCGGAGTCCGGCCGGTAATCAGACAGCCGGGCCTCGATGCGATCGATCTGGGCAAAGGCCGCATCCGCGGCAATGTCGGCAACGTCGGCCGTGGGAGCGACCAGACTGATCTGTACCTGGGTGCCCAGCTGCATCCGCTCGAAGCGATAGACCCGCGGGCTGAGGGCGGCATGGTCAGGGGAGCATCCGAGGGCGAAAACCAGCAGGATCAGACACAGCAGCGCCGGGGCGTTGCGTGGCCCGATCACTCGATCCTCAATACCAGGCCGGCGGGCTGCGCGGCGTCGATCTCTCCACGAACGCCACGGACCTTGATCTTGTCGAGCATGATTCCGGTCTCCAGACCGGCGGGAGCCCGGACTGTGAAACTTACATTGCACAGCCGCAGGTTGCTTCCCGGAGCTGCATTGTCGTTGATCCAGGCCTGGGAGAGCTGCAGCCGGCCTTCATCCTCCGTTGCGGCCAGCGCTACGAAGCTTACGTCGCGGCCTAGAGACTCCTCGGGCCGGCTGTCGAGGTATTGCAGCACGTCGCCGTCCCAGACCAGCTCGTAGTCCAGTCGTTTCAACGCGCTGGGAGTCGATAGATCGACTGCTACGGTGATCTTGCGCGGGATTTCAACGGGCGTGGCGAGCTGGACCAGATTCAACGTCGGCCTATCGGGAATGGATGCGGCATTGGGTTTTGCAATATTGGGATCATCGTTGCACTGACAGCCGTGGGCAGCCATGCCGCACAAGATCAGCAAGACAATTACGATCCGCCGGCCGTGACTCGCGCCCATTGCTCCCCCGATTAGTCGGATCGTTTCAGCGCCTCGATCAACTCCTCGCGTCCCATCAACGTGGTCGTGCCGCCTGCCCCGCGTACCGAGGCCGTGCCCTGAAGCACGGCCATACGCAGGCAATCGCGATCAGACATCCCCTGTAATAGTCCGAAGGCGTAGGTTGCCACGAAACAGTCGCCTGCGCCGGTTGTATCCTTGACCTCGACCTGCGGAGCCGATTCGATAAATGATTCGTCGTGGCTGACAAACGCGGCCCCCTGCTCGCCGAGCTTGATCACCACGGCATCGGTGAAACTCAGTAAACGGTCGGCGCCCGCCTGCCATTCGTCCTCGCCGGTGATCCGCAGGCACTCGGCCTGGTTGCAGAAAAACACATCGGCCAAAGAGACCAGGCGTGCGACCTCGGGCTGCTCCAGACTCGCCTCGCAATGGCAGGAGTCGATCAGCACGCTGTAATCATCTTGCATTGCGACCGAGCACAACGGATCGAGCACCTCGGGCTCGAAAGCCTGAAACGGGAATCCGGGGATGATCATGATCCGCGGTTTGTGCTGCTCGCACAGCAGTCGGACGTCGCGTCGCTGGGGAGACGGATCCTTGTACGACAGAAACGCCCGCTCATTGCCCAGGCTGTAGCTGACGGTCAGCGCCGTGCCGCCCAGCTCGAGACGGCGAATCGCATCAATGCGCACGCCGACGCGCTGCAGCTCGCGCAGCATGAAGTCGCCGAACAACCCCTGGTCCACGTCGGCGGCCAGGGCAACGTCGACCCCGAGTTTGCCCAGGCATCCGGCGATGTTGAACACTCCGCCGGGCAGCAGCTGGAAACTTTTTGCAAAGATTTCCTCGCCAGGTTGCGGCACACCTTCGAGCCCGCTGAATATCAGGTCGAGGTAGATCGGGTCGAGTCCCAGGACCAGGACGTCGAGCTTAGCTCCAGTTGCCGACATACTCGGCGTGCTCCTTAAGCAGTGCGGACAGGGCGCGTTGGGCCTGCTTGGGGCCGATCAACGGGTGGATCGAAAGCGCTTCGAGCGCGGCGCGTTTATCGCGGGTGATGATCGCGCGGCTGGAGAGGCTCTCGAAGGTCTTGATCCGACGCAACAGCGCGACAGCCGACGGGGCGGGACGTTTGACCGGTATCGCTCGCGGGCCTTCCGGGCCGACCACACACGAGCTTTCGATGGTGTCGCTACGCGGCAGGTCAAGGGCGCCGCTGTGGTTGGGCAGGATCAGCACCATCCGACGGGGCTGCTCAGCGTGCAATGCGTTGAGGAAGTTCAGCGCTACACCGGCGTAGCCCTCATTGGACAGCGCATCCGTGGGGCGTTGGCGTCCCTTGCCCCAGGCGGCGCTCATGTAGCTCGATTCGCGCGAGGCGATCATCTGTTCGTGAGCCTCGAGCAGCTCCTCGGCGTTGCGGCACTTTCCCGCAGCCTCGAGAAAACGGTTGGTCAGCTCCAGCACCTGATCGCCGCGGGTTTGTTTTTTACGGGACTGAACCTGCATCGCGTGGGCGTGCCGCCAAAAGTAATAGAGGTACTCGTTGGGAATCGCCCCGAGGTCGGTGATTTTCGTCGGCTGAAACACGCCGTAGTTGCGGCGCAGGAAGCCGCTGTCGCGCACCAGCGCGCCGAGGATGCTTCGCCCGTTGAGCCGGGCCTGGGTGACAAAGCTCAGATGATTCAGGCCGATTACGCCCAGCTCGATATCGTCCAAACCCAGGCCGCGCTCGTTGGCAACGTGGCGCGCCAGAGCCGACGCGCTGTCACAGACACCCACCGAACGGTTGAATCCCGCGTCGTGCATCGCCTGGGTCACCAGTCCCGCGGGATTGGTGAAGTTCACCAGCCAGCAGCGGGGCGCGCGCTTGGCGACCTGCTTTGCAATCTCGAGCAGGGCCGGAATCGAGCGCGCGGCAAAGCTGAATCCGCACAGGCCAGTAGTCTCCTGGGCCAACAGCCCCAGGCGCATCGCGATCCGCTCATCGGCGGTCCGTCCCAGTTCTTTGCCCACGCGGATCGTGGTGATCACCAGCGAGGCGCCGTCAACGGCCTGGGACAGGCTGTGGGTCGACTTTAGTTTGAGCCCGGCACCGGAACGCTGGATCAGCCGCGCCCCCATCCGCCGCATCAAGGGCATACGGGATTTATCGTTGTCGTAGAGCATCAGCTCACTGATTCCGGCCTGTTGCGGACGACCGAGCAAGGAGCTGATGAACAGCGGAGTCCTGATGCCTCCGGCTCCGATCAAGGTCAGTTTCATTTGCGTATTCTCCGGTGGTCGGCTGATTCGCGCTGAGACTAGCCACAGGCACCAGGCAGGTCAAGTACGCAAAGCGCAACGCTTTGACTCACCTTGCATTAGTCAGATGCTTCTGTTCAAATCCTTTTCGTATTCTGCAGCAACGATACGGCAGCGCTTAATCCTCACAAAACTAATAATTCAATTCTACTCAGGGAGGACTGCCTGATGATCGGCATTGTGTCCTATGGCGGGTGCGTGCCACGCTACAGATTGAACCGGATGATGGTCTTCATGGCCATGGGCTGGTTCAATCCCGTAACAATGGCTGCTGCCGGGGGTGAGAAGGCTGTGGCGAACTTCGACGAGGACAGCATCACGATGGCGGTCTCCGCTGCCATCGACTGCCTCGCCGCTCCGGCAATTTCGCGCGAATCGATCGACGGCCTATATCTGGCCTCGACCACTTTGCCCTACAGCGAACGGCTCAACGCCGCGATTGCGGCCTCGGCGCTGGACCTGAACGAGAACTGCCGTACGGCCGATTTCAGTTCGAGCCTGCGCGCCTCGACCTCCGCGTTGCTCGGAGCGATCGACGCGATCAAATCCGGCGCCAACAGCAACATGCTGGTGGCAGCGGCCGACAGCCGCCTGGGCAAGATGGGCAGCCTGCAGGAGATGTTCTTTGGCGACGCCGGGGCCGCCCTGTGCGTGGGCTCACACGACGTGATCGCCGAGTTCAAGGGCTCGGTGAGCATCAGCGCCGATTTCCCCGATCATATCCGCGAATGCGGAGCGCGCTTCGACCGCAACTGGGAAGAGCGCTGGATGCGCGACGAGGGGTACAGCAAGCTGATCCCCAAGGCGCTCAAGAAGCTGGCCGAAAAGTTCTCCTTCGACCCACAAGACGTGGCCAAGGTGATCTACCCCTGCCACTTCGGGCGCGAACACCGCGCGATCGGCAAGCGGCTCGGGCTGGAACGCGGGCAGGTGCAGTCGATGCTGATGGACGAGGTCGGGGACAGCGGCTCCGCTCACCCGCTGTTGATGCTGATCGCAGCGCTGGAGCAGGCCAAGCCCGGAGATAAACTGGTCGTCGTGGGGTACGGCAACGGGGCCGACGCCCTGCTCTTCCAGTGCACCGACGCCATCGCCGATTTCAAGGGACCGCTGGGAGTTTCGGGCTGCCTGCAGCTCAAAGAGGACCTCAACTCTTACCAGAAATACACGGTGTTCCGGAACATCGTGCCCATGGAGCTGGGAATCCGCGGTGAGACCCAGGCACCAACTCCACTGTCCGTGCTGTGGCGCGAACGACGCCAGGTGATGGGACTGGTGGGCACCAAATGTCAGGCCTGCGGTTGGGCGCAGTACCCATCGCAACGAATCTGCGTTAATCCCGAGTGCGGTGCGATCGATCAGATGGAGCCCTACCGCTTCTCGGACAAACCGGGCACGATTTTTACCTACACCGGCGACATGCTGGCCTTCAGCTTCGATCCGCCCGCGGTCTACGGCATTGTCGACTTCGAGGGCGGCGGTCGTACGCAGATGGATTTCACCGACTGCCTGCTCGAGAAGATCAAGGTCGGTCAACAGGTGAAAATGAGCTTCCGGCGCAAGTACTACGATCAGCAGCGCGGGATTCACGGCTACTTCTGGAAGGCCGTTCCCGTGGCCGAGCTGGGCTGAGGAGGCACCGATGGCAAGCGGAATTAGGGACAAGGTAGCGATCGTCGGAATGGGATGCACCAATTTCGGCGAACTGTGGAACAAGGGTCCGGCCGACCTGATGGTCGACGCGATGATCGAGGCGCTCGAGGACTCGGGCCTGGAGAAAAAGCAGATCGACGCCGCATGGCTCGGCGCGTGCTTCGACGAGGTCAACGTGGGCAAGAGCGCGATCCCGCTGTCCACGGCGCTCAAGCTCGACTTCAAGCCGGTCACGCGCGTTGAGAACTTCTGCGCCTCGGGGACCGAGTCGTTCCGCGCCGCGGCCTACGCCGTGGCGGCCGGGGCCTGCGACATCGCTCTGGCGATGGGCGTGGAGAAGCTCAAGGACACCGGCTACGGCGGATTGCCGGACTTCGGTACGGCCACCGGCTCGACCAACCGTTTCATCTTCCCCAACCTCACGGCCCCGGGCGGATTCGCGATGATGGCCACGCGCTATTTCGACCGCTACGGGCTCAGCCGCGAGGAGGGCAAGAGAGTTTTGGCCCACATCTCGTCCAAGAGTCACCATAACGGCGCGCTCAATCCCAAGGCGCACCTGCGCCGCGAGGTGAGCATCGATCAAGTAATGGAAGCGCCGATCGTGGCCGATCCGCTGGGTCTCTACGACTGTTGTGGTGTGTCCGACGGCGGAGCCTGCGCCATCATTACCACCCCCGAGATCGCCAAGAGCCTGCGACCCGATCCGATTTACGTCAAGGCGCTGCAGATTGCGGTCACATCGGGGATGGAAGCGGCTCACAACTCCTGGGACGGTTCGCACGTCGAGACCACCTGCCGCGCAGCGATCCGCGCTTACGAGGAGGCGGGTATCAAGTCGCCGCGCGATGAGGTCAGCCTGATGGAGGTCCACGACTGCTTCTCGATCACCGAGCTGGTGACCTACGAGGATCTACAGATTTCGCCGCGGGGCAAAGCGCGCGACGACGTTGAGAGCGGATTCTTCGACCACGACGGCCAGCTCCCCTGCCAGATCGACGGCGGACTGAAGTGCTTCGGCCACCCGATCGGCGCATCGGGCCTGCGGATGATCTACGAGGTCTACAAGCAGCTGCAGGGCAAGGCTGACGAGCGGCAACTCAGCGATCCGAAGGTCGGCCTGACCCACAACCTGGGCGGGTTCCCCTCGGGCTCGGTCTGTTCGGTGGCGATCTTCGGCAAGTAGTATTAACGCGATTGATAACGGGCCTCGTCCGGCTTAGCGGACGGGGCCTTTTCTATGTCAGCCCTGCGAGCTTGAGGAATCGAGCACGTCGGTCATCCAATCGAGCATCGCGGGCCAGACGTGGTTCGGCGCCTCGTCGCCGGTGAGCAAATCGATGTGCCCGAACTCCGGCTCTTCGTTGCTCTGCCCGAAAATCCGCAGGGTTTTAGGACCCTCGTACTGGTCCAGAGCGGCTTGGATCGATTCCAGCGGCACTGTGCTGTCGAGGTTTCCCTGGATGAACATGAACGGTTGGCGCTTGGATTTGAAGCGCTCCTCATAGGTCGGC
>JAVCCG010000047.1 GCA_030765605.1 Candidatus Alcyoniella australis | reverse complement strand
TCGGACGAGGCGGTGATGATCGCCCCGTTGGCCGCAGTCGAGGTGACCGGCGTCTCACCGGCATCCACACCGGCGGTGATCGTCGGCGCAGCGTCCAGCGCGGCCTCGGTCGCGGCCTCGATCTCGGCCGTCACCACGGCCGCCAGGGCCGTTGCCTTTACGCCCTTGCCGTTGGCGTCGGAGACCAGCTTGTCGCCCTTGACGACCGCCTCGGCCAGCTCCAGCACGGCCGTGCCGAGCACGATCGTCTCGCCGGCCTTGCCGTCGTCCGCGCCAAAGCGGGTGACGCCCAGGGACTTGGCGTCCGCGCCGCACACCGCGCCGTCAAAGCCCACGAAGCGGTTGGCAGGCACAGCCCCCGAGGCCGTGAACGGCAGGGTCAGGATCGGTCTGTATTGCATCTGTCTCTCCTGTGCCCCCTCGGTCGGGGGATTAGCGAACCTGCTGGGTCACGATCTCCAGCGCCTCGCCGTAGCTCTTGTCCGGGTGCTCGCTGCGGTAGCGCTCGACCTTGGCGTCGAGCTCCGCGCGCTCCTCATCCAGTTTGCCGCCCTGGGCGTTGAACTTGCTCAGCTCGGGCTCGGGCTGGGCTTTGGCCTTGGTGGCGATCTCCTTGAAGTTCACCACCTCGGGCAGGCTCTCCAGGAAAGCCTTGAAGTAATCGAGCGGGGACAGGTCCTTCTTCTCGTCCGAGAAGCTGAGCACCGCGACCTCGTCGCCGGCCTCGCTCTCGAGCTGCTCCATGAAGGCCACGATGCCCGCGTCCTTCCACGCCGGAGCCACCTTGCCCTCGGCCGCGAGCTTGTCGAAGAAGCTCTCCAGCTCGGACCGGCGGCCCTGGGACTTGAGCTTGGCCAGCTCGGAATCCTTGGCCTTGAGCGCCTCGGCCTGCTTCGTTGCCTCCTCCGCGAACTTCGCGGCCTCGGTCTCTTTCCCGGCTTTAAGCTCGGCCATCTGCTTTTGCAGGGCGTCGAGCTGCTCCTGTAAATCCATCTGTCCCTCCGTGTTTTCCGGGGGCACCCCGTTCCCTTGGGCATCCGGGGCGCCCCCGCTCCCCGGTTGGTTTTCCTGCTCGAACGAGTCGAAGCCGCCTTTGGCCTCGAGCTCGAAAACGTCGAATTCTCCCCCGTCACCGAACTTGACCGGTGCCAGGCCCTTGATCTGCGGCGTGGTCGCACCGAGGAAGGCGATGGCGCGCAAATACGGCCCCTTGCCTTCCAGGTCGCGCCAGATCTCGACCGAGCGCTTGGGGAACCGCCCGCCCTCGACCGCCTCACGGAACGCCTGCGGCACCTGCCGCGCACGGGCCAAAATCCCGTTACCCACGCGCTTGAGCTCGGTCACCCAGCCGTAGGACGGCTGCTCGGATTGATCGTCCTTGGAGTGGCCGAGAATCAGCGGAGCCTCGTGAACCGAGGCGTCATAGCGCGCGATCAGCGCGTCGATCTTGGCCGGATCGGACCAGTCGCCTTGGGGATAGCGGCCCAGCCTGAAGATCTCGAACCAGTTAGTTGCGTCCTGTGCCATCGCGCAAAAGCTAACAGGATTCTCAGCAGCTCATTGGACGCACCGGACGCACTGGACGCTATCTGCGGGGGCGTCCGCGATTATTCGTCCGGTACGTCCGGCACGTCCAAAACGTACTCGCCCGCCTGCCTAGAATGGGCGCGCAATGCACCGCTACGGAGGATTCAATGGGACTCGTCAGCTACCTGGTGGCCTGCCTGATCAGCGGCCTGCTGGCCGTTGTGCTGTTCATGGCCGCCTATCACATCGTCGATCGCGCTACGCCGGAGGTGGACTTTGTCGCTGAGATCAAGAACGGCAACCTGGCTGTTGGTCTTGTGCTCTCTGGCCTGTTTGTCGGCCTGGGCCTCGCCATCAGCGGGATCTTCTGATCCAAGGTGCGAGCGCCTCGCGGCCGAGCTCGAGGCCTTCCTCGGCGTGCCCTACGTTTGGGGCGGCGAGGATCGGGCCGGCGCCGACTGCTCCGGATCGCTGTGGTACGTCTGCCGCCGTGCGGGCTTCCACTTCCCGCGCACCACGGCGCGCAAGATGTGGGCGGTCTGGGGCGGAGCCGAGAAATCGGGCTGGCGTGAAAGCGCGCTCGGCGACCTGGTTTGGTTCACCTTCTCCGCGCGCCGTCCCTTCGGACACGTGGGCATGATCAAGGCCGACGGCGAATTCTACAACGCCAGCTCCTCGCGCCGCGCCTTCGTGCTCTCGCGCTTCGAGCCGGGCAACACCTACGACCGGCACTTTGCCGGCATCAAGACATTGGAGTGAGCATGGACGCAGTACAAGCGGCGTCAACCTTCGACATGGCCCTGCAGGTGCTCAAAGCCTTCGGCCTGCCCGGGATCATCCTCATCATCTGGTACTTCGACCACCGCAAGATCGACGCCTACCGCCAGATGGTTAAACAGGACGGGCAGCTTCTGGTCGAGATCCGCGACGCGCTGCTGATGTTCACGCGCGAAATGACGCGCCTGCAGCAGAAGGTCGACGACAACCAGTTCTGCCCGATGGTCAAACGGGAGACCCGCGGATGAACATGCGCGAGGAACGCCTGCGGCTGATGGGGCGGCTCCAGGAATTGCAGCGCGAGCTGAAGCGCCTGGAGAACGAGGCGGACGGCTACGTGATGACCATCCGCACCTATCTTCCGCCCTACAGCGACTTGGCCGACCTGGATCAGCTCGACGTGGCCGCCGAGAGCATGCGTCTGCTCGTAGCCTGTCGCAACAAGTGGCGCGAGGTCTCGTCCAAGGCCGAGGCCCTGGAGCGCGATCTTGGGTAAAACCGCCGCTTGGTACGACGAGGCCCAGACCCTCTTTGTGCGCGAGGGCCTGAGCCTGGCCGAGATCAGCCGACAGATCGGCGTCTCCGCGACCACGCTTTCCAAGTGGAAGGCCAAGGGCGATTGGGAGCGCCTGCGCAAGCGCTACCTCGAGTCCGAACGGCACTTCAGCCTGATGCTGCAAGAGCTCAAGTACAAGCTCGGCAAGAAGGCGCTTGAGACGCTGCACATCAAGACGATTTACGCCCTGGCATACCTGATCGCCTCAACCAAGCCCTACGCCCAGCGTGAGTTGAAAAAGATCGAGAAAGAGGAAACAGACCAGGACAAGCGCGACCTCTCGCCCGAGGAAAAGCAGCGGCTCCTGGACCGTATCCTGGAGACCGAGTATGGCATCAAGCGCTAATCCCTACATCCTCCTACCCTGCCAGCGCCGCTTCATTGAGGATTCGTCTCAGCTCTGCCTATGGCTGGCCACACGCCAGGCCGCGGGCAAATCTTTCGCCCTGACCCTCAAGCACGTGATCCGGCGATTGCGCAAGCCCGGCGTCTCGCTGATCCTCTCGGCCTCCGAGCGCCAGAGCCGCGAGGACATGCAGAAAGTCTATTCCCATCTGCGCGTGCTTGAGGCGATGAACGACGAGCTGTTCGAGGCTGAGGCCCTGGGCAAGACCGAGTGTCGGCTGGCCAACGGCTCGCGCATCATCTCACTGCCCGCCAGCCCGGACACGGTGCGCGGCTTTACCGGAGACGTGGGCTGGGACGAGGCCGCATTTTTCAAAGAGGGCCGCGCGCTGTGGCGCGCGATGTATCCGACGATCACCCGCGGCTACAGCATGGACATGGTCTCCACGGCCAACGGCAAGCAGAACGTGTTTTACGAGTTGTGGGAGCACAACGCGGCCTTTGCCAAGCACCTCACGACGATCTACGACGCGATCTCCGAGGGCGCCAAGGTCGATTTGCAGAAGCTGCGCGCCGGGGTCAACGACCCCGACACCTGGGCCCAGGAGTTCGAGTGCCGCTTCATCGACGAGGCCACGGCGCTGATTCCATTCGAGCTGCTCGACAAGTGCGAGGCGTCCGAGCCGATCCTGCTCGATCCCGAGTCCTGGCCGCGCGGCGGCGAGCTGTACCTCGGCATGGACGTGGGCCGCCGCCGTGATTTGACCGTGATCTGGACCAAGGAAAAGCTCGGCGACGTGTATTGGACGCGCGAGCTGTTGACGATGTTCCGCGCGCCTTTCAGCGAGCAACGGCAGGAGCTGTTCAAGCGCCTGGCCCGCGTGCGCCGCGCCTGCATCGACGCCTCCGGCCTCGGGATGCAGATCGCCGAGGAGGCCGTGCAGGCCTTCGGCTCCTATCGCGTCGAGCCGGTGACCTTCACCTCGTCGGTCAAGGAGGATTTGGCCTTCCGCGTGCGCCGTCTGATGGAGGACCGCCTGCTGCGGATCCCGCCCGACAGCGAGCTGCGCAGCGATTTTCACGCGGTGCAGAAGACGACCACCGCCGCCGGGCACTTTCGCTTTGACGCGGCGCGCTCCGACGCCGGTCACTCGGACCGCTTTTGGGCCTGCGCCCTGGCGCTGATGGCCGGCAAAGGCGAGCAGCTCGTAGTCCCCAACCCCGTGACCCGCGGTCGGCGCGAGTCGATTAAGCTGACGGAGAGATTCAATGTCCAAAGAACTTCTTGGCGAGCGGGCTACTAGAGCCACATCCGCCTACGAGATGCGCAGCCTGCTCGGGCTGCTGCCCAATCCCGATATCGTTCTGCGCCGCGCGGGCAAGTCGATCACC
>JAVCCG010000046.1 GCA_030765605.1 Candidatus Alcyoniella australis | reverse complement strand
TTCCCTCGGCGCGGACCCCGCCGCTCGCAGTTATTTCGCCATCGACCAGCGCCACGGCCTTCCAGCCCAGCGGCGGCAAATCGGTGACGCGCACCAGCATCCGTCGCGCCTCTTCACTCCACTGGCCCAGCAGCGGTTCGCCCTGGGGCCCGTAGGCCTGCCAGCCGCGCAGCGGCGGGTCCTGGGTCAGCTCGACCAGCGCGTCGCGGGTAAAGCTCAGCGGGTTGAACACCAGGTAGACCTTGGACGCGCCCAGTTGCGTGGCGAACGAGGTATCGACCGCCTCGGCCAACTGCTGCATGCCCCACTGCGAGAGCTCGTCCAGCGACTGCTCGACCGCGCCCATCTGCTGCTCGTACTGGCCGGAGTAGAACTCCTCGGTGGAGCTGCCGGGTAGGATGTCGTGGAACTGGTTGAACAGCACGCTGCGCCAGGCCTGGTCCAACGTCTGTCGCGGCCAGGGCGCGCCCAGGTCCGAGGCGATCACCCATAGTTTCTCTACCGTCTCGAGCCCCAGCTCCGCGTCGCGGTTGTGCTGCTTGACCCGCGCGCGGTTGGTGTAGACCCCGCGGTGAGTCTCGAGGTACAGCTCGTCTTGCCAGCTGTAGCGCTCGACCTCCGGGTCGTCGAGCAGATCCTCGAAGAACAGCTCGGGCGGGCCGAAGACGATGTCGTACCCCTGTTCGTCGCGCAGCTTTATCAGCCGGTCGATCCAGGGCTTGAACGTGCCGCCGCCGTGGTCGCCGACCCCCAGGAAGAGCAGCACCGACTCGATCCCCGGGTGGTAGTCCTGCATCTTCTGCATTCGCGCCTTAAGGATCGCCTCGTCGATGTACTCGTTGTACTGACCCACGGTGAGGTAGGCGCGCACCTGCGAGCCGCTGGGCGCGATCCAGTCGAAGACGTGGAACGGGAAGTCGTTGGTGTCGTTCCAGCCCAGCTTGGAGAACGAGAACGAGTCAATGCCCGCCTGGGACATGATCATCGGCAGGGTCGCGCTGTAGCCGAAACTGTCGGGCAAAAATCCGGTGCTGCACGGCGCGCCGAAGTCGTCGATAAAAAAGCGCTGACCGTAGAGGAACTGCCGTACCAGCGACTCGCCCGAGGGGATCTGCGCGTCGAACTCGACCCACGAGCCGCCGATGGGATGCCACTGGCCGCGGTCGTACCAGAAGTGTACGTCGGCCATGATCTCGGGGTGATCCTCGGCCAGCCAGCGATAGAACACCGGCGTGGACTGCACGTAATGCACCGGATTGTCGTTGGCCGGACGTTCGCCGTCGTAGAGGTACATCAGCCCGCTAAGCGAGGAGAAGGTGTTGAAGACGACCTCGCGGCTCTCGGGCTCGAGCCATTTCCAGATCACGTCGATGTGGCTTGAACAGCTGACGTAGGCGCGCATCGAGTAGTCGTATTTATCATCGGCCGCCGCCGCGTTGCCGACCAGCAGCAGCACCACGCCCAGCGCGATTGCCGGAATAAATCCGCTTTTCACACCCGATCCTCCACCGTGTTGATTAAACCGCTGCATTATAACGCGGATGATCGGGCGAAAGTGTCGACTGACTTTAACGATGATCGCGGCGTTGTTGCGAGCCGATCGTGCGCCGCGGCACGAGCCGAAAATTTCTGGGCTAACGATCCGCAGCGCCGCCCAGGCGGCCGCCGCGTTGGCGCAGCAGCTCGGCGGTCTGCTCGTTGCCCTTGGCCAGGGCGTAGTCCAGCGGCGTGTGCTGGTTCTCGTCGGTGGCGTTGACCTCGGCCCCGGAGTCCAGCAACAGCCCGACCATCTCGTCGTTCCCCTTGGCCGCGGCAATGTGCAGCGGGGTCCAGCCAAAGGCGCCGGTGCGCACGTTGACGTCGGCCCCGGCTGCGATCAGCTCGCGCGCGATCTCGAGGTGCCCGGCGCCCACCGCACGATGTAGGGCCGCGTCGGCTTGGTCGTCGCGCGAGATCCGGTCGAGGTTCGTGCCGCTGTCGATCAGGCTCTGCACCTGCTCGACGTCTCCGGTCTGCGACGCCTCGTGCAGGGCGGTGCGCGGTGCGCACGAGGCCAGGCCCAGCGTCAGGACGATGATCGTGATTATTAGCCAAAGTTTGGTTCTCAATTCGGGCTCCTTATTCCACCCCCGACCAGATAAATATTAAACCCCACAGCGGGTAAAAGCGAGCGGGCCGCGTTATCATCAATGGCTGAAACATCTATACTGCTCAGGTCAATAAAAGGAGAGAAGACCTTGCCGATGCCGGTTATCAAGACGATCTTGGTGCTCAGTGCTTTGCTCGCCTGTTGCCTGATCGCGGCCTGCGGCCCCGAGCTGACCCAGGAGCAGGTGCGCCAGGCCTACGCCGACGCCGAGCAAATGTTCCGCGAGGGCGATATCGACCAGCTGCGCGCGCTGTTCTGGCCCGACGCGCAGATCCAGATGGTCAACAACGGCGTAGCGGAGAGCTATCCGGTCGAGGACTACCTCGAGCTCAACCGCCGCGGCATGCTGCTGCTCGACCAATACAGCATCAGCTCGACGATCGACGAAGTTGTAATCAACGGCTCGCAAGCCACGGTGCGCAGCACGGTCCAGGAGTCCGGCGTGCTGCTGGGCAGGCCGGTGCGCACTCGCACGCAACAGACCATGCTGCTCAGCGTGCGCCGCGGAGAGCTGCGTATCGAATCGGTGCGCGGAGTGATCGAATCCCAGTGACATTCCTCATCGATGGATAATCCGGGCTGACGATGCACCCGATCCACGTAATCATCCTGGCGGTCTGGGTTGTGACGGTAGCTTTGGAATATCTGATCGAACCGCGGCTGCTGCCGCTGCGGCCGCGTCGCGTGCTGTTGGCGAACTTTGTGGCCGGGCTGCCGACCTTGGGGCTGGTCTGCCTGCTGAGCCCTGAGGGGCCGCACTTCAACCTGCTGGCGCCGCTGTTGCTCTCGCTGTTCATCGCGGGTCGGATTTTTTGGGTGCTAGGCGCGGCGGGCCTGTTCGAGCGCGTCGCAGGTCGGCGGCCGCCGCTGATCGTCAAGCTCCCGGCCGTTGTCGCGGCTGTGGGCTACTGCGTATTCGTCGGACTGTTCTGGGGCGCTCGCGCCCCCGTGGTTCTGGCGCTGTGTGTAGCGCTGTGGGGCCTGATGATCGTCCTGGGAGGGATCGATCGCCGCGCGTTGCTGCGGATGCTGGTCGTCCTGGGGGTCGCGGGCCTGGCGCTGGAGCTGGCGATCGTGTTTGCGGCCCCGCGCTTTATCATGCGCTCGACCATGGCCGAGTGGGGAGTGCAGCTCGTGCTGGCGCTGGGGCTGTGTTGCATGGTGTGGTTCAACGCGGGCCTGGTCCGGCGCTTCAACACCACGATGCTGCTTAGCGCGCTGTTGTTTATCGCCTCATTCAACGGGATCTACCTTACTGACTACGCGCAACGGATGCGGCCCGCGCGATACCAGGTAGGCCGCACGACCATGTACGATCTCTATTTCAATTTGCCGTCGATTCCGCTGGCCGACGCCGACTGTGCACCGGATTGCATCGGCTTCCGCGACCGTTTCGGCGTTGCACCCGAGCCCGCGCAGGGCACCACGCGTGTGATCTGGATGGGCGGCTCTGCGGTTTACGGCTTCGGCCTGGACGACGAGGAGACCATCGCGATTTTCACCGAGCAGATGCTCAACAGCGGCGACCGCCGCTACGAGGTGCTCAATGCCGGGATCTTTGGTTATGACTCGGCCAACATCATGGCCTATTACGCGCGCTACGTGCGGCGCTACAACCCGCACTACCTGCTGATCATGACCGGATTCAACGATTATCACTTCTCCACCGGAAAAGACGGCCGACAAAATCTGATTAGTGCGATCAAGGCGTTAACAGTCCCCGGGGGCGGGTTCGACGTGGATCAGCCGCTGTTCGCGGTACACACGCAGGAACGGGAACTGATGCCCGATATAGGATTCTTGAAGCTCTGGCAGCGAATGTTGTGGGACGTCAGTCGGCGTGACGACTCACCGGATTACAGCCAGGGGGTGCCGGTTCCGGACTTCGAGAGCAATCTGGACAACCTGCTGGCCCTGGCCGCGGAGGACGGCGCCAGAGTGCTGCTGATCACCGAGCCGACCAAGTCCTCGCTCGTCGACCAACAGCGTTATCAAAGCTATCAGCAGGCCATGGCCCGCGTGGCAGCGCGCCGCGACTGCCCGCTGCTGGACCTGGCGGCGATCTTCCGCGAGGACCCGTTTCACGAGCGGTTGTTCCAGTACGGCGACAAGGTGCACCCCACCGGCGAGGGCAACCGCATCATCGCCCGGCTGGTGGTCGATTGGATCCAGGAGCATCGGGAGCAGCCGGTCGATCGCTGATAAATCCGAGCCGATCATCATGGTTGCTGATTTTTTCCTTCAGATGCGGTAGAAAAGATCCCATAACAACATGTGGTGAACGCGGTCCAACAGTCCGACGCGAGAGCGGCCCGGATAGGAAGTTGCGGTATAGGTTGACCGAACAACGCCGACTGCTGCTGATCAATCCCAAATCGTTGACCAACATCTACGACGATTTGTTGATCGCCGCGCCGTTGTGTCCGCCGATCAATCTGGCCTCGCTGGCCGGGGCGGCGCGCGATGCGGGGCACGAGGTGCAGATTTTTGACATGCGCGTGTCCGACGACGTGTTGGGCGATCTGGACGCGATGCTCGAGCAGTTCGCGCCGCACGATGTCGGGGTCAGCGCTTATACCCAGATGTTTCCCGTGGCCCTCGAGATCGGCCGCCGCGTGCGCCGCCTCAGGCCCGAGGCGCGGCTGCTGATCGGCGGCGTGCACGTTACGGTGTTGCCCGAGCAGGCGCTGCTCGAAGGCGAGTTCGACGTGGCGATCATCGCCGAGGGCGAGGCAACGCTGGTCGAGCTGCTGGGCGGCGCGGAACTGGAGAGCATCGCGGGTCTGGCCTGGCTCAATGGTGACCAAGTCCAGGTCAACCAGCCGCGCGAACAACTCCAGAATCTTGACGAGCTGCCGTTTCCCGCGTTGGACCTCTTTTCACTCGAGCGCTTCGACGTGATCCAGCCGCTGTGGCGCTCGCGGCGCATCGCCATGCTCGAGACCAGCCGCGGCTGTCCGCACCGCTGCGTGTTCTGTTCGAGCAACCGCGTCTTCGGTCACAAGTGGCGCGCCAAGAGCCCGGGGCGAGTGGTTGAGGAGATCTCGCGGATCATCGACCTGGGCTTCCAGGAGATCCACTTTGTCGACGACGGCCTGACCCTCGACCTGGAACGCGCCAAACAGATCTGCCGCGGGATCCTCGAGCTGGACCGGCCGATTCACTGGGAGCTGGCCAACGGTATTCGCGTGGAGAATCTCGACGACGAGTATCTCGATTTGGCGCGGCGCGCCGGCTGCTACCGCATCCAATTCGGAGTCGAGTCCGGCGATCCCGAGGTGCTCAAGGCCGTGGGCAAACGCTTTAGTCTCGAGCGCGTGCAACAAGCGTTTGCAAAAGTCCGTAAACACCGGCTGGAGAGTGTGGCACTGTTCATGCTCGGGCTGCCCGGCGAGACCGAGCAGTCGATGCAGCGCACAATCGACTTCGCCAAGCGCATCAAGCCCGACTTCGCCCGCGCTTCGATCCTCTCGCCGCTGCCCGGGTCGCAGGTGTTCGACCAGTGGTCGGAGCAGGGACGGATCCTCTCATACGACTGGGACCGCTACACATTCCACCACTTCGGGCCGCTGACCTTCGAGCACCCGAACCTAGGCGAACGCCAGATCAAGGACGCTTACCGCCGCTTCTACCGCGAGTTCTACTTCCGGCCGAGTTACTTTATGCAACGGCTGTGGTTCGACCTGCGCAATGGCGGGCTGCTGCGCGACCTGAGCTACTTTATTCGCAAGTTTCTGCTCGCCCCGTTACGCTCGCTCCCCCGTCGGCTCGTCGGCTCCGGCCGGTAATCCTCCAAGCTCTACCCCTGATTCTTGATATTGCGGGCCAGACGCGCACAGACGGGCGCCGCCAGGCGGCGCCCTTGCAGGAGGGTAATGTATGGAGGGTTAGCGGACCCGGGGCTCGCCCCGGCTAAGCTCCGAACCCAGCCTTAAGCTGCCCGGAGCGTTCTACTCTGTTCGTCGTCCAGCGGATCAACCGCGTGGCGAAGTCGTCCAACCCGATGCCTGCCGCGTCTAGCGCGCGGCCGAAAGCCGAACCCGGGCCGAAGTCCGGGTTGGGATTGATCTCGATCAGGTGCGGCAGATCGTTGCTGTCCACGCGGAACTCGACCAGCGCGTAATCGCGGCAATCGGCGATCTGCATCGCGCGCAACGCCGAGAGCTCGACCTCGCGCCGCAGCTGTTTGCTCAGTTGGGCCGGGCAGCGGCACGACGTGCCGAGAATCTGCGGGATGTCCTGCGGCAGGCCCTCGAAGCAGATCTCGATTACCGGCAGGATCCGACGCTGGGAGTTGCCCAGCACCGCCACGTGCAGTTCGCGCCCCGCGATGTAACTCTCGACCACCGGCGGCTGGCCGTACTCCTGCCAGACCCGGCCGGTTCGTTGTCGTAGCGTATCGTGATCGTAGACCACGCTGTCCACGTTTATGCCCATGCTGCGGGCGCCGTGGTTGGGCTTGACGATCGCCGGCAGCTGTACGTGGCTCAGATCCTGGTCCTCGTCGAGCACCAACGTGGCCTCGGGCACGCGGATGCCAACGGAGCGGCAGATGCTGTTGAGGTGAAACTTATCGCGGCACTGATCGAGGCACACGTAGTCCGAGCCGGTATGGGCCAGGTCCGACTCCTCGAGCATTGTTGCGGCCAGCACGTCGCCGTTGGGAACCCCGTGCAGGGAGCACACCAGATTGAACACCAGCTCGTTGGGATCCAGGTGCGAAAGCGCGCTGAAGATGTCGTCGTGAATCGCCATCAGCCGCGATTCGATACCCGCCTGCTCCAGCGCGTCGGCGACCGAGACGGCATTGGCAATCGCAGCGTCGGCCTGTTGCCGGTCCCAATCCCGGTCCAGGCTGTAGAGCACTACCACGTTTTGCTGCTGTACCGCCGGTTGTTCCGTGTCAATGCCCATCAGACCCCCAAATCAACGCCCAAGCGGGCAAGTGCAAAGCTAGCGAAAAAATCTCACATTAAGAAAGAGATGGCAAGTAAAAAATGAAGTATCACATTATAGTTTCCCGATAAGCTCCTAATTGTAAACGGTTATAACAAAGCACTTGCGTATCGGACTCAAGTGCGCAAGTATCGAGAAATATTTGACGGAAACATGATGATAATCATATTCCGATGTTAGTGCCGCCGAATATGATCCGAGTTGTGAGGGGTCTACAGGCTGTAATGACAATCAACATTACTATCGAAATCTCGATGCAAGCACCGTCCTAATTCGGCGATAAGGCCGTCAATAGCCGGTCTTACGGTTGCCGATGGAATTTTGCAGAAAGGGAAATACCATGGAATGGATCGACAAGGGGCAGGAATGGTTGATTACCAACGGGGCGAACTTCCTGGTCAATATCATAGTGTTCATTATAATTTTATTCGCCGGTTGGCTGGTGATCAGGGCGCTGATGCGCGTCACCAAGGTGATGTTCTCCAAGTCCAATCGGGTCAGCGAGACCCTGTCGCGCTTCATTCTCAACGTGCTGAACAAGCTGCTGTGGCTGGTGCTGCTGATGTTGGCCCTGCCGCGGTTGGGCGTTGACATCGCACCGCTGATCGCCGGTTTGGGGGTCACCGGCTTTATCGTGGGCTTTGCTTTTCAGGAGACCCTGGGCAACCTGTCGGCCGGGCTGATGATCATGCTCAATGAGCCGTTCAAGATCGGCGACTACGTTGACGCCGGGGGGCACCAGGGGGTGGTGAAGGAGATCAATATGATGGCCACCACCATGACCACCCCGGACAACAAGAAGATAGTGATTCCCAACGGCAAGATCTGGGGCGGCTCGGTGACCAACTATACGGCCCTGGACACCCGCCGCGTCGACCTGACCGTGGGCGTATCGTACTCCGCGGATATCGGCAAGACGCGCGATGCGATCAAGGGCGTGCTCGACCACAATAAAATGGTGCTCGACGATCCGGCGCCGATGATCGAGCTGGTGGAAATGGCCGACTCGTCGGTCAACCTGGTGGTGCGCCCCTGGTGTAAGACCGAGCACTACTGGGACGTGTTTTTCGCGGTCAACCGCGCGATCAAGGAGGAGCTGGATCGGAATGGGATTGAGATCCCGTTCCCGCAGGTCGACGTGCATCACCACGGGCTGCCCGAGCGGGCCGTGGTTTGAAAATGACTTTACATTCGAGAGGAGAAATACGTATGAAGCACTTCAAGCTTATTTCTGCGATGACGATTCTCGTGCTGCTGATCGCGGTCCCGGCAATCGCCCAGGACGAGGCGACCGAGGGCGATCAGTTCCCCAAGTGGTCGGCCAGCGGCACGCTGGGCTATACCATGACCTCGGCCTACGTCAAGACCAACAGTCTGGTCGGCGAGCTGCAGGGCGCGCGCGAGGGCGTGTGGACCAACCACCTGCTTAAGGGCGGAGTGACCTACGGCAACGTGATCTATCCGGACGGCGATCCGATCCTCAACGCCAACAGCTATTTCGGCGAGTACAAGTTCGAGGGCTACCTACTGCGCAACAAGAAGCCGTACCTCTGGGGCCTGCTGGGTTATCAGTCCGACGAGTTCTCCGGCTTCTGGACGCGGTACCTGGGCGAGGTCGGCGTTGGTTACAGCTTCTTGGGCATCAGCGACTCGGTGCTCAAGACCGAACTTGGTTACGCCTTCGTGGACACGCGCTGGATCGAGAAGAAGGAGATCGAGACCGACGAGTTTCACTTTTGGGAGCCCACACACAACGCTCTGGCGCGACTGATCGCCGAGGTGCCGCTTAAGAGCTACATGTTGTTCAGCGAAGAGGCTTCGGTGCGGCTCAACCTCGCCGACGAGGACGATTACACCGCCCAATCGACGACCGGCCTGAGCTTCAAGCTCAGCCAGGCGCTGTCGTTCAAGACCTCCTTTGCGATCACCTACACCAACACACCGGGATTTATCGAGCGTCTGGATAAAGAGGGGAACGTTGTCAACTACGACGATGACGGCGACGTGGATACCGACGATGTGCCCGAGCTGATCAACGCTGAATACGCCAGCTACACCTGGATTAACGCTTTGGTCATCTCGTTCTTCTGATTGCACAGGGCCGTGCCGTCGCCGACCGGCCGGCGGCGGTACGGGTGCACAAACCTTTTTAGAAGGAGCACGACATGCCGATCGGCAAGCGATCTCTGGCAGAGTTCATCGGAACGTTCTGGCTGGTGTTCGGAGGCTGCGGCAGTGCAGTGCTGGCGGCGGCATTCCCGACGCTGGGAATCGGCTTCGCGGGCGTGGCCCTGGCCTTCGGTCTGACCCTGTTGACCATGGCCTACGCCATCGGTCACATCTCCGGGTGCCACATCAATCCCGCGGTCACTTTGGGGCTGTTCGTGGGCAAGCGCTTTCCGGCGCGCGATATTTTGCCCTACGTGATCGCCCAGGTGCTGGGTGCGGTCGCGGCCGCCGCGGTCCTTTACGTCATCGCCAGTGGCAAGGCCGGATTCTCCCTGGAGGGCGGCTTCGCTTCCAACGGCTACGGCGCTCACTCGCCGGGCGGGTACAACCTGGCGTCCGCGCTGGTCGCCGAAGTGGTGCTGACGTTCATGTTCCTGATTATCATTCTCGGCGCAACCGACGAGCGCGCGCCCAAGGGATTCGCACCGATCGCCATCGGCTTGAGCCTGACGTTGATTCACCTGATCGGCATTCCGGTCACGAATCTGTCGGTCAATCCGGCGCGCAGCACCGGCCCGGCGCTCTTCGTCGGCGGTTGGGCGCTCGGGCAGCTCTGGCTGTTCTGGATCGCGCCGCTCGTCGGCGCGGCGCTCGCCGGGATCGTCTACCCGATTATGGCCAAGGGGAAGGATTAATCGTCCCAAACCGACAGGGAGCTGACAGCGTATCGAAACAGTCGGGGGCGACGCGGCACGAACAGGATACGACGACAAAATGGGGGTTAGTCATGAAACCATGGAACGTGCTTGTCATTGCGGTTCTGGCGGCAGCCATTGTGCTGCCCTGCGCAGCTTTCGCGGAAGACGATGCGACGACAGAGAACCTTCTGCCGGCCGGGACCGTCTTCCACCTCGATCCGCGCTGGGTGACGATCTTCGACTTGGGGATCTTTACCGTGGATCAGGATAAGCAGGTCGATCAGACGACCACCACGGTCAATGCCGGTGGGGTCCTGGGATCGAGCCTGTACGGAATGAAGCTCGGATGGCTGATCAACGGCCATCACGACGTCGGCCTCCATGTGCTGGCCGGACTGACCGACACGCTCGTCAGGATCGACCCGGAGGCCCAGGGGGTGGAATCGACCAACGTGCATACCACTGGAGGCAACTACCGGGCGGCCCTGTACTACAACTACAACTGGCACGCCAACAACTGGGTGATGCCCTACCTGGGCCCCCTGGTCGGCGTCCAGGGCGAAGTGGACCGCGTGGTCTACGAGGAATCCGATGGGGATAACTACACCCGCAACTTGTTCGGGCCCTTCGGCGGACTCGAGGTTGGCGTGAAACTCTTTCCCTACAAGCACGTGGCCTTCGACATCGGCGCCATGGGCAGCTACGGGGCCGGCGCCCAACAGGTCGATTACGACGCCGATAAAACAGTTGACGACGATGGCGTCACCGGCAAGCTCAACGTGGGCGCATATGCCGGTTTGAACATCTATTTCGGCAAGACCGGCGCGCCCAAGCCGTGCCCCGAATGCCCACAGTGCCCTGAAATTCCGCAACCCGTGGCGGTGCCCAAGCTGACGACCTTCACGGTGGTCGTGACCGACAAGTGCACTGGCGCACCGATTGCAGCCACAGTAGCCGTCGGCGGCATGAACTATTTCAATCCAGTCAAGCAGGAGATCGCGGGCGGCAACGCGACCCTCGCCGTGAGCGCCGAGGGATACGACGCCAAGCAGGTCGCTACGCTCATCGCTCCCGCGACCGAGAACGTGGTCAACGTCGCCTTGTTCAAGCACATCCAATTGACCGATGCGGTGTACTTCGCCTCGGGTAAGGCCACGATCCTTCCCAAGTCGTACGCCGTGCTCGATGACGTGGTTATGCAGATCCAGGGGATGTGCGAGTTTGACAAGATTATGGTGGAAGGCCACACGGACAGTGTCGGCCAAGCCCAGATGAACAAGGCGTTGTCCCAGAGGCGGGCTGAGTCGGTTTTGGCCTACTTAGTGTCCAAGGGCATTGACGCCAATAAACTTCAGGCGATCGGTTACGGCGAAGACAAACCGATTGCGACCAACGACACGGCGCAGGGCAAGGCGCAGAATCGCCGCGTGGAGTTCAAGATCGAGTAGTCTGCTCGGTATCGGGTTCATCAGAGGTGGGGGGCGCCCAATGCGCCCCCGGCCGCTGATCGAAGGAAAAAGGGTTGATAAAAAAAGCAAAACCAATCTTCATTGGCTTTTACTTGCATCGGGCTATGGTTTTGAGATACAAACCTTTCGATAACAAATCTATCTTGTGCATAAAATGAGCTACGGACCAAAAGGGATTGAACGCCGCAGGAGCATGAGGGTAGACGCAGTGCTGCCGGCGCGGATCCTGCGCCTGGACGACCAGAAGGTCGAGCAGGGGCGATTGCCGCTGAACATCTCGACCACCGGCATTCGCGTAATCACCAACGAGGAACTGCCGATCGGCATGAAAGTCGGGATCGAGATCTACGACTTTGATGAAAGGCCGATCCCGATTTCGGCCATCGCCGACGTGGTGCGCTGCGAGCAGCTCGCGGCCGACCAATCCGGCGGGCAGGTGGCAATGCAGTTCGTCTCGATCCGCGAGACCGACCGGCAACGCGTACAGCACTTCATCACCCAACATCTCAACCAGGGCCCGCCGGCTTAAAACTCGTGAATAACAGCGTTTGACGGATTCGCGGTTTGTGCTATTTTCCCTCAATCTGTTTTCAAGGACTCACGTGAGCTATCCGGACCCACATAACGTTTGCACGCGGCTGCTCGATGCGACGTTGCGCCCGGATAGTCCCACGCGACGAGAGAGCGGACCGTGAGGCCCGGGCGACCGGGCCGGTCAGGCCTGGAAGTATTCGACGCAGCCGCGATCCGTCGCAGCCGTTCCCATCGGCTGAGCGCCGCTTCCCCCCAGATATCCCCATCCGTAAAAGCTGAAAAACGGGTTCCCGTTTGGGAAGCTGTCCAACTTTGTAGTATCCACAGAGGAGAAATCCGTTGAAAAAGGATTATGTTCTGATCGGAGTCGCCGGCGCGGTGATCGGCGTGCTGTCCGTGATTCTGGTCCGGCTGGGCAATCCGCCCAACATGGGTTTCTGCATCGCCTGTTTCGAGCGCGACATCGCCGGCGCGCTGGGCCTACACCACCCGTGGAGCGCGGCCTGGCTGCGACCCGAAATCCTGGGAATTTTACTTGGGGCGTTCGGCGCGGCCCTGATTACGCGCGAGTTTCGACCAAAGGGCGGATCGGCCCCGTTCGCGCGCTTTATCGCCGGGATGTTCGTGATGATCGGCGCGCTGGTCTTCCTGGGCTGCCCGTTGCGGATGATTTTGCGCTTGGGCGGCGGCGATCTCAACGCGGTGGTGGCGCTGGTCGGCTTTACCTTGGGGATCCTCGGCGGAGTCTATTTCCTGCGCACCGGGTTCGACTTCGGCCGCGCCGTGCCCCAACGCGCAATCAACGGCCTGCTGATGCCCGCGGCCATGCTGACGCTGCTGGCGTTGCTGATTATCCTGCCGACGTTCAAGCCTGGCGGCCCGATCTTTGTCGGCGGCGGCGGACACATCGGCACCGGCGAATCGCCAACGATGACCGTGGGCGGCGGTATCGTGATCAGCCTGATTGCGGGCCTGATCGTGGGCGTGCTGGCCCAGCGCACCAG